>CADBPE010000127.1 GCA_902796475.1 uncultured Ruminococcus sp. | reverse complement strand
TCTATGAGCAGCCTTGGTTCTACGCAATAATTATTATCGCAGATATCCTCCTGATCTGTGTTATAATTCAGATCATAATGCATTTCAGAATAAAGAAAATGAAAGCAAAGCATAAGGAAGAGGTCGAAAAGGAAAGGATCACTACGGAGCTTGAAACAGCTACCAATATCCAGACAGGTATGCTGCCGTCCGTATTCCCGCCCTTCCCGGACAGGAATGAATTTGATCTGTTCGCCTCGATGGATCCCGCTAAGGAGGTCGGCGGAGATTTCTACGATTTCTTTATGATCAACGACGATCATCTCGGTCTTGTTATAGCCGATGTTTCGGGCAAGGGCGTACCTGCAGCGCTTGTTATGATGGCTTCAAAGATAATGATCGCCGACTATGCGAAAATGAACCATTCTCCCGAAAACATACTCAGAGCGGCAAACGATTCTATCTGCGAGAACAACAGCGAGGAAATGTTCGTTACCGCATGGGTAGGTATACTTGAGATCTCTACTGGAAAGCTCACCGCCGCAAGCGCCGGACACGAATACCCCGCAATAAAACAGCCAGACGGAAAATTTGAGATTTTCAAGGATAAAAGAAGCATGGCTCTCGGCTTTATGCCCGGAACAAAGTATCATAACTATGAGCTGCAGCTGAAACCGGGAACAAAGCTGTTTGTTTATACCGACGGCGTACCAGAGGCTACCGATGCTGCTGAGGAACTCTTCGGTACAGAAAGAATGATCGAAGCGCTCAATAAGGATGCAGACGCTTCGCCTGAACAGATCCTGAAAAACGTCCGCGCTGCTGTTGACTTGTTTGTAAAGGAAGCTGAGCAGTTTGATGACCTGACTATGCTGTGCATAGAGTATAAAAAGTCTGATGCAGAAGATCTTACTGTCCGTGACTCAGACTAAACAGGTATGCGTTACTGGCAGGAAAATGCCGTGAAAAGCTGCTTGATCTGAAAGCTGCTGCAGACAAAAACCGACTTATATCAAAATAAAAACAGGGATGCCGTGCATAACAGCATCCCCTTTTATTTTTTTCTTCTACCGGATCCGTAGAAATTTACTTATTTTTTCTTGGCTTCAAACGTTTTTTCTTTGTTGTTATTGACAGTAGGCTGTTTGTTATTGTTCTGCAGATCTTCTTCAGCCTTCCTTGTTTTCATGGCATTCTTTAGCTCCTCATAGAGAAGTCCGCCGTTGCCTGTTGAAGCGGCATTGAACAATTTTTCGGGATTGCCGTATATCATCATTTGCTTAAAGCTTTTGTCTCCGATCATGGTCTCGTAATTTTCATCCCACACCTTATTGGTCACTTTGTAATTGGGATCTTTCTTTTGAAGGTGTCTTAGATGCGCTGCGGTAGCGATAGTTGCATATTCTTTTTCAAGCTGATAATTCTGGACGACTCCCATCTTACCGGGGTTGGCACGTTTCATATTCTCCTGAGCGTTAGCAACTTTGAGCTCAAGGAATTTTTCCGGCGAAACGAGGATCTTCGGCACTACTGCCTGGATCGGCTTATTGACAGCCTTTTCGTCCTGCTTCGTATTCAGAGAATCTATCTTGTCTTCTGCAGCCTTAATGACATTCTCTATAGGTTCGTTTTTGTTTTTATCGTTGCGGAAAGACTGTGTTTTGGGTGCAAGGGCTTCTTTCTGCTGAGCAGCAAATTCCGCAAAATCACGGGAACTTTCGATACGCTTTTTTCCGAATTCGGTGTTGCCGCTGAAGGGGTGTTTCCATCCCGTATGCGCTGCGGTATACGCTTCCGACGTTGTTTTAAGAGTGTCAAGAGCCGCGTTTACCTTCAGGTCATCGGCTTTTTTGCCTTCGGCAATATCCTGGCGGAAATCGGCGATAGTCTGAAGAGCATCACGCATATTGGTGAATGTCTCGGAATCCCTGCCGCTCTTCGGGTGCTTGTCCAATTCATCGAGCTTTTTCTGGGCTTCGATCGCCATATTGCGTACAGCTTCCGTATATTCATTGATGCCCTCAATTTTTTTCCATTCCGCCATTTCTTCATTTTTGGCTTTTTCCTGTTTTTTCTTTTCTTCATTTCTGGCTTTTTCCTATTTTTTCTTTATTCTCTCCTGTGAAGCCTCGGGAGAGTTGTCCTTAAGGACATTCAGAATATCATTATAGCGTTCTTTTCTTTCCTCGTCATTCTTGAACTTTTTAAGGCCGCGCTGATCACGTTCAAACTGGACGGCGTCTCCGAACTTCATGCCCGGAACAAGACCAAAGCCTTTGGTCGAGCTTGTCTTGATGGAAAACACTTCAGAAAGAAACGGGTCGCCTGTTGTAGTAGCAGCATCGGTAAGTTTTTCATAGGGCTGTTCCAATATTTTGTCTATATCGTAATCCCCTGAGAATTTTCCGGTCAGGGCGTTTCCTACTGTATCCGTACCAAGGCAGAAACCTGACGAACCGTTGAATACCTTGAGCTTGCATACTACTTCTTTCAGCATATTATCATCAAGCTTGGTGTCTACGGTGGGATCATCGATCAGTTTTTGGTAATTAGACACAGTAGTGTCGGAGTCCCAGATCGAAGATGACATGATCTGAAAGTCCTCGTATTTGTCGTCATTCCAAATATCCTTGAGGCTGCTATATTCTGCCTTGCTTTCGTCAAATTCAAGGATCTTTTGAAAGATATTTTCCATGGTTTTTGCCTGGAGCTGCTTGGCTTCAGGGGAGAATTGATTGCCGAGTATGCCGTAAATCTGTTCGGAGATCTCCTCATCAGAGTGCTTGGTGAATTTCTGCAAACCGCCAAGCGTATGCATATAATATCTTGTATTACCGTTATCCAGATCCGGGTGTTTTTCCCTGCAGAGATCCATTATTTCTCTGGTATGTCCGACAGCGGTATACTGTATCTTTTTCGCCTTTTTTTCAGCTCGGCATTTTTAATTCCTCCGTTTTTTTAAAAAATTTTATTGTTTTGGGGCCTTCTGTATGTAATACCATCTTACCTCCGAAAAGGGTGCAGGGATCATTCATTAAAAAAAATATTATCTGCCGACAGAAATTATTTTGTCCTGTTAGTTTTTGTTCCGGCATTGATGCTCTCTTTTTTATCCGGTCACCTGTTTACAGTATAAGCCCCTCTGTATTCTTTGTCAAGGCAGGATTGCCTGTTTTCTTCAAACAAGCTGTACGGGCAGGCGCTTGTTTGCACATTGATTATTTTAGTGAAAAAGATTTTTTGCACCCGTTTAACGATCTCAGGGGTATATAATAAAAAATGAAACTGCTGAAAAACAGGATGCAATAGTATATGCACACTACCGGACAGGATCAAGTTTTTGCCGATGGAACATCGATCAGAAACTGCTTTGCAGTCAATTTAAAAAATAATAAAAATTTGATGACAAATTGATAAAAAATGTTATATTGTATATAATTGGAGTTTTATCTTATTCAAAAGGGATGAGATCATGGAAACACTGAAAACCAAAGCAGATATTGAAAATCTGGACGAAGTAACTGAGTTTATTGATGAACAGCTTGAGGAAGCAGGATGCTCTATAGAGATCGTTATGTCTGTAGAGCTTTCTGTAGAGGAAATGTTTACCAACGTGGCAAGCTATGCCTACCGTGACGGACAGGGCTTTGTTGAGATCTCAGTGGAGCATTTATTGGATCCCGAACGGATGATTATCATTATGGCCGATAGCGGACAGAGATTTGATCCTCTTGAAAAGACCGACCCCGATACCTCAGACACCCTGAGGAATGATGTGATCGGCGGGCTCGGCATTTATGTTGTAAAAAAGCAAATGGACAGAGTTTCATATAAATATGAAAACGGACAAAACATTCTGACAATGGAAAAGCTTGTCAGAAAATGAATGATCCGAATAACAGCAGACTTTTTGATAAAAGGAGTGTAGCTTATGCCCGTAGAAAATGAATACGATCCTTTCGTGGACGAAATAGCTGAAATAAAAAAAGGTTGAGAAAGAGCCACAGAATGGGAATATCGGGACCTCCGAGTGAGGAAATGATCCAGCTCAGGGACAGGACCGATGAATTGGACGAGGCGTTTGCAGAAGGTGACGAGAAAAAACGCGGCAACAAGCTGAAAGAGGCATTCAAGGCAAGCCTTAATTATGAAATGTTAAAAAGGGAGGATACTGTAGATCATGATTGGGATCCATCCTCGGTAATGGGCAGGGAAAGGATCGATGCAGCCCGACGGCCCAGAAGCCTCGTTGTAAACATTTCTCCTGAGATCGCTCAGCAGGCGATCAATGAATTTCGCGAGGAAAAACAGAACCATAAATATTCCGAAGCCGCAAATGCCGTATCAGATTATGCACAGGGTGAAATAAACGAACACAGATGGGAGGCTGTCGCTCAGCGGAGGGAAAAACTGAACAACCGCAGAAAAAATCTTGAGCTTAATGAGGAAAAACTTGACTCCTATCAGAAAAATCTTGACAGTCAGAGAGAAGCCTTTGAGAAAAAAAGGAAGGATGGACAGAGGGCTCAGCAGCAGGAAAGATTGAACGAAATAACCGGCGGGCTCTACAAGCGGCATATAGGAGCAGTTGCAGGTATGCCTTCATCCGAAATGCGGAAACTCCGAAGCGCCGAAGCCTCAATGGAGAAGGCGCTGAAAAAGGCCGACGGAAATGTGAATGATCCTGAGGTCGCTCAGAAAATGAAGGCTGCGTATCTTGCAAGTCTGAATTATGAGCTTGAAAAGCGGCAGGGTGATGCGAAGGAAGAATGGATGCCGTCAACCGAAATGGGAAAGGTTCGTATGGACAGCGCAAGGGAGCTGCGCAGCTTCATAGCCGAGAATCATCCCGAACTTGCCGAGGAAGCCAACAGAGAATTTATAGAAAAAAATAAGGGCAGGTCTTATGAAGAAGCGGCAAGAACCGCGGCTTCATTTACGGATAAAACCATAACGGATAATAAGGAAAGGATCAAGGCGGAACAAGCCCGCGAACGTGCCGAGCTTGCGAGAAAACAGAAAGCTTTAGACAGACAGAAAGCAGATCAGGCAGGACTGGACAACGATCTGAAAAAGACGGACAAGCTTGATGAAATAAGCAGAGGTCTGAACGCGGTTCACAGAGGCGGAGCTGCCGGCGCTGCTTCAAGCGAGATGAGATCGCTCAGAGCCGCGAATGATGATTTGAAAAAAGCCTTGCAGACCGCAAACGGCAATGTAAACGATCCTTCCGTTCTTAACGCTATGCTTAAGGCCTATAAGGAAGGTCTTAATTACGAGGTACAGAAAAGGGAAAAAATGATTCCCCCGACTGGCAGCCGAAAACCCAGATGGGCAATACACGCCTTCAGGCTTCCCGCGAGCTTCGACAGTTTGTGATCGAACATTGCCCCGATATCGCACAAAGAGCAGCGCAGGAACTTTCGTTTGAAAACAGGGGAAAAAATACGATAAAGTCGTTCAGTCTGTTGTTGATGCGGATAAGACGGCAATAGACCTCGGAATGATGAAGCTGCAGTCGGATCTCAAGAAAACAGAAACGGAGCTTGATATAAAACAGGAGGCACTGTACAGAAGGAGATATGATATCAGACTGCAAGAGACCGACTTTGAGCTGGAGAAGATGCAGGAATCACTTCGTAAGCAGCGCCTTGAAACGGAGAATCAGCGTAAAAGAGAACACGAAACGGTTCGGAATGGCTTATTTGCAGGGCGTAAGGGACTGATTACCGGTACAGCGTCAGACGAAATGAAGGAGCTGCGGCAGGCGGATAGGAGAATGAACAGCGCTATCAGCTCTGCGGGAGGAGATCTTAAAGATCCGAAGGCTGAGGCCGCAATGATGGCGGCTTATAAGGCAAGCCTGAATTATGAGCTGCTAAAAAGAAAAAATGACGCCGGAGCAAGCTGGACCCCCGGTACGGATATGGGAAAACAGCGAATGGAAAGCGCAAGGGCGCTGAGAGAATATGTGGCGGAAAAGCGTCCCGATCTTGCCGAAAAAGCCGGAAATGAATTTCTGAGGGATAATAAGGAGCACAAATACGCAAAGTCCCTCAATGCGGTTGTCAATTACACAAAGCCGTTTATCAAAGCTGGATACGAACAAAAGAAGAATGAAACAGAACCGCTCAAACAGGCTGAATTTGATGCAAGGCGTGAAAAAATAGCGAATGCAAGAAGCCGTATAGAGGAAGGTCTTATCACCTGTGAGAGAGTCAGGACGCAGATGTCGGGACAGACCCTGGAGCTTAAACCCGAAAGAAAAGCGGAATTTGACAAGCAGCAGCAGGAGCTTGACAGACAGAAAAAAGACCTTCTCAGAAGGCAGGGTGAGATCGAACTTCGTCCTGATGCCGATCTGCCGGAGATCAATGCTCAGGTCATACAGAACGAGCCTGAAAACGCAAAGGATGAGGAGCCGCACCCCGAAGAAGCACAGCCTGTGGAGCAGCCGGATGTTATAAAGAATGCCGACAACATAGGTGATCTTGAAAATGCGGTCATCATTAACAATGAGGTCGTTGAGAAGGCGCCCGAAAAGAAAGCCGAAGAGATCGTCGGTGAGCGGAAGCCCGAAAAAAAACCGGAGCCTGTACAGCCGAAAGCGGAGGATCAGATTGAAAAAGCCGAACCTGAAATAAAGGCGCAGCCCGAGCCTGAAAAGCCGAAGACTCCCGAGCAGCAGAGATACGAAAAGCTGTTGCAGGATGAAAAGGGCGCAGTTATGGGCAGGCTTTCAGCTTTTGCTGAGGACAGGAAAAACGGCGTAGAGATCAATAAGGAGTCTTACAAAAAAACTGTAGCCGACGCTCTTGCAGTGGAAAAGCTGCAAAGCTTGTATGATGAAAAGGGACAGATGTTTGAAAAGACAATCTCAACACAGGAACAGCTTTATTCGCAGTTCAGCGCAAGGGATGCACATTTTGAGAGGTTCACTTCGATGCGTGAGCCCGGGCAGCTTCTTGAGCGCATGAAGAATAACGTAAGCCTCAGTGAAGAAATGAGCAGGAAAAAATATAATCCTTCGCTTCACCTCAAAGGCTTTGTAAAAACCTATAAGGATCAGGAATTATCGAAGATGTCAGAGACGGAATTCGTGGAAATGGTACAGGACAGCAAGGTGATAATGCGCGAGGATATCCGCAGGAACGCAGGCAAGGTGTCTGACGAGGCCATGAACGAAAAGCTGGCGGTGTTCGCAGCTTTTAATGCGATCTCTCCCACAGATCCCAAAACAGGTCAGCTCAAGGCGAACGGCAAGGTACACAGACTGCGAAACTATAATTTCGAGCTGGACGATGTGCTGGGTGAGGACGGTCTTAGCGCGGGAAAGAACAATCCCGCATTCATGTCTCTGGCGAAAAAATATGGTACTGAAAAGCTGACCGGGATGGCTCTTGAAGGCAGCGGTCAGAAGCTTTCCGCCGAGTTCATACAGGCGAGTGTCAAGCAAAAATCTGACGAAAAGACCTTTGAGAAACAGAGGACGTCGGAAATACAGCTCCAGCCAAGAATGGAAATGGGCGGTATGAAAAAATAAAATGCACCCATTAACATAAATCAGGGGTATTACTGTCAGAAGCTTTAAAAACGATGATAAGGAGAAATTTTTATGCCGAACTTAAAAAATGAGCAAGCAAGATTCCAGTTCAATGAATTTACATATTGGGAGCATATCTTTTCGCTTATCCCCCCCGAGGACGAACAGATGAGAAAAGAAGTAAGCGATATGGTAACCAATTCGGTATTGTTCGTTAACTATAACTTACCTGAGCCGGAGGGTGAGTTCACTGTAACAAACAGGTTGGGTAAAAAGGAAACGGTAAACGGAGAACAGCTTATCTATGGCGACAAGAACAGATCGAGATATTTACCCATTGATGAACCCGAATATCAGGATTTTTTTAACAGCAAGCTTGATCTTCTGGACAGGCTGGAGGAAAAATACAGCGGTAAAAAACATGAGAACCTGCAGAATGAGATCGGTATACTCAGGTGCAAGAACAAAAACATTGCAAACGGTCTGGGTTATGAATTAAGTCCCGGACAAGCTATTATCATCGGTGATAACGGTCTGCAGAAATTCCAGGACGTTCTGTATGACATTGATAAATCAAAAAAGAATAATTCCGATGACAGGCTGAAATGGAGTCTGACCGATCCCACCATTGTAGAAAAGACAATGAAGGAATTGGGAGTTACGGATATCCAGAGAAAATACAAGGAGATAAACGAGCATAACGCCGAATGGGCAAAGGAATGGTTCCAGGGGGACAGAGACCCGAAAAAGCTGCGCAAGATCGGAGAAAAATTCAAAAAAGACATCAGGGAGCTTGACGGCTATATAAAGAAATTTGAGAAGAATTATCTTAATGATATGAAGCTTCCCGAAAAAGACCGCAAGATGTACAATATCACCAAACCTTCGAATTGCAGTGATAATGAGATCATCATAGACTTTGAGCATAGCGATCATAAGAAAAACTACAGAGGGTTCAACGGAAAAAACTGGGAGAATCATAAGCAGTTATTCTCTGAGGAGCTGGAACGTCAGCTCATTACCGCCGAGCTTGAGGATCTGAGCGAAGATGTTTTAGACTCGATGCCGGATAAACTCAAAGAAAAGATAGACAGCTATATTGGCGTGACCGATGCCCATTTCGATCAGGACGGTCTGGTTAAGGATTATGCAGGCAGTTATTTCAATACACCCGGTATCACCGGTATCAGACGACTGATGGATGTCAGAGAAGAGGCTGCAAAGACCCCGAAGAATAAGGGGGCTAAAAAGATCATAGAGCTTGCCGACCGACATCTCAAAGACCCCGCAAATGCGGAAATGGTAAAAAAGGCAAAAGAGATCAATAAGAAACACACCGGAATAGCCGAAAAGATCGAGGCGGTCTACAACGATGTTCAGAAGGAAGGTATCGAAAACGGCAACCGTCTTGTGAATCTTTACATTTAAAAGAAGTTAGGCGGAAAAGGAACTCTGAGACATTACAGAAGTACTATAGCCGCAATGCAGTATTTTACCAAGGACAGTGACGAAACTGTTCTTAACGATATTCGTACCCTGATGAACGACCCTGAGAAATGTTCCGCTAAGGAAAAGCAGGATATGTCCCGCGCGCTGGAGAAATACTTCAGGAATGTTATGAGTTTTGACAATAAAAAACTTGAATACGGCAGCTATGAAGAGCTGTGGAGCGACCCGAAGCATAAGGATCTTCATATCATGGCCGGGATCGCTATGGAGAGTGAATCGCTGCTGCACCAGTATGCCGATCTGATGAAGGATCCCGAAGCAAAATGCGCCCTTGACGAGAATATGTTCAAAGAGGTCTCAAGCAAGGTTTACCTGCTTGAGAATGAGGCGACGGTCAGTGTTTCTTCCGGCGCTGCTCTGAAGCTGTATAAGAATCCCGGTATGGCGGATTTTGACCCGCAAAAACTTATGAGGATCCCGGATGAAACATTAAGTGATATGCATCCGATACTCTGCGATCAGGGATTTGCGCTTGCCGCTTCGTTAGTTCACGGTGCGGAAAAAACGATCAAGCCGAAGGAACAATATTTAGATGCGATCAACAAAGAACGTAAAAAACTCGGAATGACAATGATCACGGACGAGAAAGAGATAGACGACCGTTATAAGGATATCATTGACGCTATAAATAAGGCTGCATCTCCGGAAATGCAAAAGGCACAGGAAAAAGAAGCACCTGCCGGACAGAAAGCGCCGGAAGCAGATGATAAAACAGAACTAAATGTAATTGACGAGAAAGAGATGAAAGCAGAACCTGAAATTGATATTGAACAGGAGGAAAATAAAATTGGAGTACCGGAAAATGAAGAAATCAAGGCGGAAGTACCTGCAAAAGAGGAGGCAGCCGCAGAAAATATCGTCGATGACATAGATTATGAAATTGATCTGAATGTTATTGACGAGAACGAGATGGAAGCAGAGCTTGACGAAATAATCAATAAAGAGCTCGAATATGGGCCAAAGGAGCAGACAGCAAAGATGCTCAATGAGCTTACAACGGCAAGGGACGCAAAGGGTCTTGTAAAGCTTCTTAACGATATTCGCAAGGAATTTATGCGTAAAGGTAAGCTAGAGGAAGAGGATAATGTCTCTTTTGAACAGCAGGCAGCCGTAAACGATTATCTGAGTGATATAAGCATGAAAGCCGCCAAGGGAGAGCTTACCAAAGAGGAAAGAAAATTCTATCTTGACGTATATGACGAGAATTCAATTGTCCGCAGCAATGCCTGCGTTGATCTCGGTAAGAGGATAGATCAGGCACAGGAAGAAATTCGCACAGGCGGTTTTAAGGATACGGAGCTACTGGTGGATAATCCGAAGGTCGTTAAGCTGATGGCACAGCAATATGTTACGGTGAACGAAAATGGTAAGGAAATCACGGATTACCGGGCTGCAAATGCGGTCATTCAAGACCTGAACATTTCGCTGTTACAGATGCAGTTTGACGATGAAGAAATGAGCTTCAATGTTGACGGTACAGGTTATGTGCCTAATGATCTGTATGACTATAACAGTGCTCTGGGACTTCTTGAAAGACATAACTGGAAGAAGATGTATGAGACGTTCAAGAACTGCGAGGACGTTTCTCTTGATAAGCTCAAAAAGTATAATGATTACGGAAACATGACCGGTGATGTGGCGACCACAAAGTACAAGCTGCATATAGGACAGAAGGACGGTCATATCGAGATCACAGAGCTACCCGGGGATATACAGAGGATAAAGTCTTCTGACACAGGGGAACTTCAGAAGTACAGAGATGAGGTTCTCGGGGAAATTGCTTCGCTGAATATTGCAAAGGAATCTGTAAAACCGATCCATGACTAGGCTGAAAGAACACTTGCGGCATTGGATCAGGCTCACCCGCAGAAAGATGACGATAAAAAAGAATATACTAATATGCGCAATTCTCTTGAAGATCTTATGGATCTCGATGACGGATCGGCAATCGGAGCATGTGAAGTAAAGCTTCGCAAGGCAGCGGAAAAATCAGGTATAGCCGCAGAAAAGATCGGAGATTCCACTGTAAAGCAATTTGCCCTGAATATAAAGAGCTATACTGAAAGCAAGAAAACCGAGTTTGAGAATCTTCCCGTCAGTATAAAAATCGGAAACTTTATTTCGGGCTTTATCACCGAGAAAAAAGAAACTCTCCGCCGCATTGACAAAGAAGCCGAGCTGAGAGGTATTGAGCTGAAAAAGAATGACGAGCTTACTTATGCTCCCGATACCGATAAGCGTATCGAGACCGTCAGCAAGATGCTCCAGGACGCAAAAAAAGGCGTATGGGGCGGCAGCAAGGAATATGACAGCGCCGCAAAGTCATTTGAAGAAATGGCTAAGGCATATAAGTCATTCCGTGAGATGGATGATAAGGCGACCGATGCGCAGCGCATGAAGGCGATCGAAGCATATCATGAAGCTTCGAACAAGGCGCGTCTTGATATGGACAAATATCTGAAATACCGCGAGGCTAAGGAACCTCTTGAGAACAACAGCGACGTCAAGACCCAGAGAAGGATAGATACGATCAATGCCGCTATCAGTACCCTGCAGGATACCAACGCCTTTATGGACGACCGCTATACGGAATCTGCAAGAAGGATGCTCTCTGCCGACAATAAGGTAGTCACAGCTCAGGTCAAGGCAGAAAAGGCTGAAAAGCAGCAGGAATACAGCACTCAGGCAGAATCCTTCCGCAAGGGACTTGAAGACAAGCCGAGCTATTTAAAGCACCTTATAAAGGGCGTAAATGACGCTATGGACACACTCGGCCGTATTTCCGCAGGCAACCCTGACGCTGCTCTCAGTGATGTCGAAAAGGAAGAAGCTAAAAAAGCTATGGCTGCAATTACCTTATATACTACATACGATCACTCCAAAAAGAATGACAAGGGCTTTGAAGTTCCGCTGACAGAAGACAGAGTTAAGCCGATGATCGATAAGCTTGCTTCCCAGTCTGCATTTGCAAAGGTCGCAGGCGGGATCGAAACAAAGGAGGATATCCGTAAGGTCATGGCAAACCCCGATGAATTAAGACAGAAATACACTCTTGCTGCCGTTGCTGAAAAACAGCAGCAGAAGAGAAACGGAAGCTTACAGGCGGAAAACAAGGATCAGCCGAGACCGGAAATGAAGAACGAGAATAACCTCGGCAGAGGCATGAACAACAATAACTGACCCGCGCAGTCATTAGAGGTTAACATTAGTCAATTTATCTGAAATAACAGCAGGAGGGATAGTTATGCCGGAGGCAGAGAAAGAACCGCTCACTGCGGAGGAAGAGAGAAAACTCTCCGAGCGGGAAAGAATGGAGGAGCTGAAAAAACAGGCGGAGCAGATATCCATTGATCTGGCGCTGAAAAAAGCCCGTTTCAGGCAGTTTATTTCGGACATAAGGCTTGAAAAGGAGATCCTGGCTCTGGAAAAGAAATGGGATAGAGCCAGAATGAAATATGAAAGATCCCTGAAGGAGGTCAGAAGGATGGAGGAGGAAAAACCCTCCTCCGAGGCTCAGAAAAGGAAGCTTTCCGAGATCGACAGGGAGCTTGATAAGCTTGATAAGCTCAGTAAGCAGACAGAAGCCGAAATGGAAACCTCCGCCGAAGCTGCGGGAATCGAAAAGGACACCCAAGAAAAACAGGAGCCGCAGAACGAAACGGAACGACCCGGAAGGGATGCAGAGAATGAAAAGAAAAAAACAAGCATCCTGGAGCCTGCACAAAAGCTTATAAGAGAAATTCTCGTAAGGAAAATCATAAGGAGACTGATCGTATGAATGAATATCGCATGGACGCTGTACTGCATTCACTTGCACTGCAAAGACCAAAAGCTCCCTCCGGGCTTGTGGAAAGCATGGTGAGCAGCGTTAATGCTCTCAGCAGGAAAAGAGACCAGCTGAAAGCAGGGAACGCCGACGATGTCGGCAGAAAAACACAGGTGTTGCCCGGCGAGGCGGGACTCCGCAGACCGGATAAACATAAAAAATCTTTATAATTATTTTGTAGGTCATCAAAATGAAAAACACAATGGGTAGAAGGTTGGCTATGGCGTCATCTAAGGTCGGTGCTCTTATGAGTCTTGGATTTGCGGCTATGATGTCATCGCTTACAGCTTTTGCGGAGCCTTCAGAGGTTTCCAATCCCGATCTTGAGAAGGTAACAGCGCCTATCATAGGTATTCTTGAAACGGTGCTCAACGTCATGATCCCTCTCGTAGCTGCTGTCGGTGCTATTTTCTGCGTGTTCCTCGGCATCAAGTATTCACGCGCGAAGAGCCTCAGGAGCGTGAGAAGGCTAAGTCACACCTCAAGGCTGCCATCATCGGTTTTGTGCTCGTTTTCGTTCTCATCGTTGCTCTGCGTATAGCTACTCCTCTTATGACAGAATGGATGAACAACAACAGCTGATAAGCATAAACCAATAAAAACACAAAAGGGTTTTTACAATGAGATTTTTTTCTTACCAAAGAAGAAGAAAATTAAATAGTCTTGTGCTTTGCGCCGTAATGCTGTTTACTGCTGCGGCGCAGAGTTTTATGGACACTGGTCTTATTGCTGCCGCAGAGGAAAGCTCGGAACAGCCGGACGACTACCCTGAGGGCAGCGAGATCGACCCTAAGGAGAATCTGGAAGAGTATGTTGTCTATCGCTGGACGCCCGTTACATCGGGAACTATGCCCGGAGAGAATGACAGCGACTGGCACCTTGCCATGCTTTTCCGCGTGTGGGATGACAAGATAGAGGGTCCGTATCTCAACGGAAAGGTGCCCGAGAGACTGTATCTCGGCTCCAAGCCAATGTACATACCAGATGGTTATAACAGGGATTCGATACTGACGTATCAGAGCGGCAGCCCCGCTTGGGATAATATAGATAAGAACGATGTTGCCGAAAGTACCACGCACTACCTGAGAAATAAGTATGTGTACGGCTATAACGACGACACCGTCAATCCGAACCTGGATCTGTTCTACACTGCCGATGACAGGGACTGCATTTCCATAAAAAAAGTTAGTACCAGCACCTACAGGCGTGACTCCAACGGTCTTGGCTCGCTCGAATATGAGATCAAGTTCAAAAGCTCCAACGACAAGGAATATTACCTGTGGGGTAATGTGGACGGCGACAACGACGCCAACTTCTGGGCGCTGACTAAGACGCAGTCGGCGGATCTGGAAAAGACCATGAAAGACAACAACTACGACGAAAGCTACAAGACGACCAATCGTTTCTGCTTCATGAACCTTGGCAAGTTAAAAAACGGCAGGGAGACCTATAATATCGTTGGCGAAATAAAGGGACACGACCCCTGGCTGTGGATGTCAAGCTCAGGCAAAGAAAATGAGCAGTGGTGGTATTTCAGAGATAAAAAGACCAGCGACAGCCGATTTGTCTGGTTCAACGGTGAGGAACTGCGATATTCCGCATTCCGTTCCAGCTATGAACTTAGCAATCACATGATCCTGTCGATCACGAAAAGCACCTATGCTGGTGAAGGAAACCAAAAAACGTCTCAGCAGGGCGTTTTCCTGCCTAAGGGAAAGAAGATAACCGTAAACGACGGCTGCATCCTCTCCATCAGCGGCAATTTCATCAACAACGGAACTATTGAGATCAACAAGGGCGGTACCCTCATTATCAAAGACGGCGGTACTGTATACCCGTTTCTTCCCGGATCGAAACCTTCACAAAACGGCTGCGGGTCCATAAAGTGCCTCGGCGGAGATATCATCATTATGAAGGGCGGCGCACTTTACGGCGGTCTTGCAGATGAAAACGGCAATGTTGTGGATTTCAACCTTGACAAGAACGCTACGCTCATAAATCAGGGTCTTCTCGTATACGGCAGTATGCGTCTCGGTCCGGACTCCCGCGTAGAGCTTTATGAGGGCAGCAAAACCTACGGCGGCTATTATCAGATGAAATATGAATTTTCAAAAAAAGAAAATTTGCCGATGGATGGTACGTCAAAGATAACTTGTGATACTTACAGCGCTTTGGGCTACAGCGAGATTGCAAAAGTCATAACAGGCAAGACGAAATCTACTATAACCGGTAAGACCGTCGATGTGTGTACTTTATATTTTGAAAAGCGAAAGCGAAGCAAGCCGGACTATATGCTTTCCGAGTCAAATCAATGTCTGCTTGAGGGCAAGCCCGGAGAAGCAAGGAACCTTTACGACGCGTATACCACATCGGAAGGGTTAGAGATCGCCAAGGAAGCCGGAGTTCTCAATAAGTTCGGTATGCAGGCTGCGTCGGACAGCATAACCATAAAGGTAGCTAAGGGCGCCGCCTTCAACGACGACTTTGCGAAGAAGAACGACGCTATAACCTCACACATGAGCGAGCTTAGATTGTAGTCAACACTAAGAGGAGTATTTGAAAGTGAAAAAGAAACCGAGTGAGATACCGCTGAAAAAAAGAATACCGATATATTTACTTGTCTGCGTAGTAACTATGTGGGTGGGCGGTATACTTGTGCGTGTTCTGGCAAACTGGGTTTTTTCGCTTATGCCCAATGCCAAGCCGTTTGAATTCAGGGCGGGATATATCTACGAGGGTACTACTTGGCTTGTTGGTCTGGTGGTGCTGATCGCGGCGGGTACGGTCTGGCTCTTTACGAGCAACAACCTTGATCTGCTTCTTGGTACGGGAAAGGGACTTCTCGGCAAGGGTGGCAAGGTGGACGTAGTCGAGGGTTCTCTCGAAAACAGCCGCTTTCTTACCGACAAGGAGCGTGACAAATATTTCCCCGAGCATGACTATAAGGCGCTTGCCGAGTGCAAAAAGGACGGTATACCCGTCCGTGCCGTTCTCGATAAGAACAATAATTTACAGGTAAACTTTCTTTCCGGAGCTCACAGCCTGATAATCGGCGCTACCGGCTCCGGTAAGACTACTACCTTCATCAACCCCATGATACAGCTTCTGGGCGCTACTGCCTGCGGAAGCTCTATGATAATGACAGACCCCAAGGGAGAGCTTTTCTCCCTGCATTCAAAATTCCTGAAGGAGCGCGGATATAACGTGCTTCTGCTTGACCTGCGTGATACCTATTCCTCCAGCCGCTGGAATCCCCTCGGCGATATCTGGGATATGTATCAGGCTTATGTTGACGCGGGCAAGGGTATCATTGCCCATCGTGACAAGATGTCGGATCATCCCGATCTTCAGCAGCCTGACGGTCCTGCCGAAGACGGTAAGATATGGTTTGAATGGCGCGGAAAGGCCTATGCCGACCCGACGCATTGTCAGGATGACGTTGCAGTAACACGTCAGCAGATTTATGATGAGATGTATGAGGACCTGAACGACCTTATCTCGGTCATTTGTCCAATAGAAAATGAAAAAGACCCCGTTTGGGAAAAGGGCGCACGTTCTATAATAATGTCCACCTGTCTTGCAATGCTTGAAGACTCCGAGGATCCGAGGCTGGGTATGTCTAAAGAAAAGTTCAATTTCTTTAATATCAGCAAGGCTCTGACAAACAGTGAAAACGAGTTTGCGGCGCTGAAGGATTACTTCAACGGGCGCAGCAAGCTGTCTCAGGCTTATACTCTGTCAAGGCAGGTGCTTTCGGCAGCGGATACTACCCTGTCTTCCTATATGTCGATAACCTTCGATAAGCTGAATATGTTCAACGACCGCGGACTCTGCGGTCTGACAAGCGCGACCGACGTGGACGCGGCTTCCTTTGCCGAAAGACCCACTGCGCTGTTTATGAAGATACCCGATGAGAAGGATACACGTCACGGACTTGCGGCGGTGTTTATCCTCTGTATGTACAAGGCGCTGATAAAGGTTGCTTCTTCAAGGGAGGATCTTTCTCTTCCGAGAAACGTGTACTTTATCCTTGATGAGTTCGGTAATATGCCTAAGATCGAGAAATTCGACAAAATGATCACCGTCGGACGTTCCAGAAAGATCTGGTTCAACATGGTGGTGCAGTCCTATTCACAGCTTTCCAACGTCTACGGAAATGAGGTTGCGGATATCGTAAAGTCCAACTGCGGTATGAAAATGTTCATCGGATCTAACGATATCGGTACCTGTGAGGAGTTCTCCAAGCTCTGCGGCAACATGACCGTCCGCACTACAAGCACATCTTCTGCGATAGGCGCTAAGGAAGGAGATATCAACCTTTCGTCTCAGACCCAGGTTCGTCCGCTTATTTATCCCAGCGAGCTTCAGATGCTCAACAACAAGGAGTCTACGGGTAATGCAATAATCGTTACATTCGGCAATTTCCCGCTCAAAACGAAATACACTCCGAGCTATAAATGCCCTTATTATCAGATGGGTACTATGGATATGGGAGAACTGCGTTCCCATATGTTCAAGGCAGACGAGGTTTATTACGATTTGGAGGAGAGAAACAATATCGTTCTCGGAAAAGCGGAGAGCGCAGGGGCATAAACATATGAATGATCGCTTTCCTCCGCTTTGAAAACCGGAAAGTAAAGATACGGAAAGGAAAAGGATAATGTTTGTGACTAAGCTGTTTGCAGCCGCAATGACTCTTGTATTGTCGATATCGGCGGCTATTTTGCCTGTCTATGCTTCCCCTGACGTCAATATTGACTATGCGGGTGAGATAGACCCTTATTCCGGTGAGCCTGTAAGCAGCGAAGCTGCTCAAAACCAGCAGATCGTTTCCATAATGACGGGTGTAAGTTATGACCGCAAAACTCATATGTTCAATTATTCCGTTGCGGGCAGTACAGAGACCGTTTCGTGCAGCGTTGCAGGCGGCATGGTGACGACCGACACGGTTTCTTTATCTGTTCCGTCGGATATTATTGTAAATCTTTATAAAAATGGAGAGGAAACGGAGGATACCGATTATTCCAAGATCAAGGACGAAGGATCCTATTCTTTGGTGGTCTCGTCGGGAGAATTAAAGTCACAACTTCTGACATTTACGATAGTGCCGAAAAAAACAGGGGCTTTGACGGTGTTTCAGGTGCCGTCGGGCTTTTCTCTTGTAAATGTAATGTTAAACGATGAAAAACAACAATACAGCCTAAGCGCCAATGCCGTCGATATGAAAAAGGACGGCGAATACGTGATAAACTACCGCTGTGAAGCGATCGGTGTGAATTACAGTCTTGAAGTCACGGTCGATCATACTCCCCCTGAGGTCACGTTTGAGGGTGTAAAAAATGGCACTGCGAAGAACCCCGTCACTGTGAGCGGTGTGGAAAAAAACGATACTATCAAGGTCATCCGTGACGATCAGGAAATGAATATTTCCAAGGATCATATCCTGAGATCGCCGGGAAAATATGTTGTGACCGTAACAGATGACGCAGGTAATTTTGTTACGGAAAAGTTTGAGATAAAATTCTATCTTAATGAACAGGGATGGGTATTCGGTTTGATAATAGTCGCTATAATCGTATCGGCGGTCGTATATATGATAATGTCAAAAAAGAGATTGAGAGTGAGATAATCTGTTATGGGGGATATTTTAGGATCAATAAAAGAAGGATTTGAATATGTAATATACAACACGATATACAGACTGTTTTACTATGCCGAGATCGCTTTTTGTCAGATACTGAATCTGATGCAGGGGCTTTTCAGGGCTTTTTCCGGTATAGACAGGGTACATTACGGCAACAATGACGATTATCTTGTAAACATATTTTTCGGGAACAGGATCATCACTGCGATCTACTGGGGAATGGCCATCATCGGTATTATCCTCATTTTCGTTTTTACCATCATGGCTGTCATCAAAAAAAGCTTTGATCTTGACGGAAAGGTCCAGCGTTCGCATTCTCAGATACTTCGTGCTATGCTGCGTGGCATACTTGTTATCATAAGCATGAACTTAGTGATCATGATATCCGTGAACTTTACCAATGTGCTTATGGAGTCGGTAAACACCCTCTTTACAAATGCGGGCAGCGTGATGGAAAGCGGTCACAAGGAGTACACAGATGAGGAGTATGCTGCTATGTCGAGGATATTCAACACCATAGGCAACTATTCTCTCAACCCTTCATATAAAAACCGTTACAACCTTAATGCCTGCTACAACGAGATAAGAGCGGATATAAAGTATCTTGCGGAACATAAGGTTTTTGATTTTTATTATGAGACCGAGACCGATGACGGTAAGACGGTCAATACATGGCAGTCGGTCCTTCAGGATATCGCCAATGCTGCGGACTACAACAAGGATCAGCCTATAGATATTTACGACGAGCAGATAGCAAATGCGATTGATAACTGCATAAACGTACTGAGAAGTGATTCTGATTTCCATGCACTTGAATACTATGATGAAGAGAAGATATACAGCGAGGACTCAGTTCCCCTGGACAGGACTCTTTTCCTGATAGCAACGATGGGCAACGGCTCTACTGCCGCAGCTAAAAATGACAAGTACAACAAAGACCCGAGTCTTTTTGATGATATAAGAGGCCCATACTATATGGGTAAAAAGGATATATATTCACTCAATCAGGTCAACAAGGACTTCGATATTTCCGTAATGAAGACCAATTATCTTATCGTATATATCGGAGCTATAGTGCTGATAGTCAATATGGCGCTGATAATGGTCAACTGTATTGTACGTCTGTTCAATCTGCTGTTCCTTTATCTTATAGCTCCGCCGATCATAGCCACATCGCCTCTCGATGATGGTGCAAAGTTCAATCAATGGATCATTGCGTTTGTAGTGCAGCTCTTTTCGGTGTTTGGTACGGTCATATCTATGAGACTGTTTTTGATCTATGTGCCTATAGTTATGAACCCTTCGTTCCAGATCACGAGCAATTCGCTTCTCAACGCTATCGGAAAGCTGGTCATGATATGGGCAGGCTGCAAGGCTGTCAATAAAGCCAATGCACTGCTCACGGGCATACTGAGCGGTACGGCGGCGCATACATCGGGAGCTGCCGCTGATGCTTCACATGATCTCAAGCGCAGCGCTGTCGGCAGAGGCGCCGCAGCTGTCAGACACAAGTTTGAATCCGGTGTCGGACAAGCTGCCCTCAAGACAGCAAATGTTGCCGCCAGAGTTGCTACTCTTCCGGTGCGTCCGATTTACGGCGCTGCCAAGAACACTGCCGCAAAGGTAAAGCTGGCATTCAACCAATTAGAGAGCGCAGCCGAGAACTCTATTGTCAAGCCGCCGCCGAAGCCCGGAGGCGGAGGATCCGGCGGAGGCGACGATGACAAACCGCGCGGCAAAAGCGTCATCAAGAGCAGAGATGCTAAAATTGCGGATAAATACGGAATGGATAAACAGTATCACCCCGAAAAACATCAGGGTCAGGGCGGCGCTGAAAACCAGAAGCCTCCTCCGAAACAATAGTACAGATAATTATACGTCATAAGCGTACGGCTCAGAAAGGAAACGGAAAATGAGACTTATTCCCGGAAAAACCAAGGTTAAAATTGAATTATTCCGTGGCATTACTTTTGGCGATATAATAGTGGCTGTCGTTACGCTTGCGCTTGTAGCACTTATTTTCATGTCCACTATCCCAGGCAACATATATATTGCTGCGGGAATACTTGCGGTGGGAGGACTTATGCTGCTGAGGATGGACGGCAAGCCTATTTATGTTATGTTCCTTGGATTGCTGAGGTTCATGGCATATCCGAAGATTTTTAAGCGCAGCACCTCCGATAAGGAGCTTTTGCCCCGGACCGAGGATAAAAACGAGGACGCCGCTTCCGAAGAAAAGAATGAACGGACTGCTGTTATATGGAGCGATTCCGGTAAAGAAAAAGGAGCCAATGAGGCCGCTGAGCAGACAGAGGAAGGCTCTTCTGAGGAAAAACCGGACAAAGGCAGCATTACTGAGAAAAACGATGCTCCTGAAAGTGTAAAGCCCACAGGGAAGAGTGCAAAGAAAACCGCCGCCCCAAAATCCGGCAAGATCAATAAAGTAAGTGATATAATGCCGTTTACAGGCATCAAGGACGGCTATATCGAGTACGGAGGCAAGTATTACGGAGCCGTTATAGAGATAGCTCCCGTTGAATTTCGTTTTTTCAGCCAATACAGACGTGACGCTTCTATCGAGAACTGTCTCGGAAAGATCATGCGTTCGCTGCGTTCGGATCTTTCCGCAAATATTGTCAAGATCGATCGTCCCATACTCTATAACAGCTATCTTAAAAAAGAATACGAAAAATTAGACGCCCTCAAAGTGTCATACGAGAAGGGAATGTTTACCGAGGATGAGCTGAAGTCGCGTATCGAAATACAATACGACCGCATCAACGCCCTCAGGACGATCTGCTTTGAAGATAAGATCATACAGCCGTTTTATTATCTTGTCCTTTTCAACAGCCATAAAAAGCAGCTCGAGATAGACATTGATAACGCTGTCACGGCGCTGCAGCAGGGTGAGCTTACAGTCAGCAGACTGAAAACGGACAGAGATATAGCAATATTCCTGAAATATACGAATACCCTTGATTTTGATGAATGGGACGCCGATAAGATCGATCCGAAGGATTATATGCAGTGGGTAATGCCGGAAAGCCTTTCCTTTACTTCAAGATACGTTAAGATCAACAGGATCATCACTCACCAGATGAGCGTTACGGGATATCCTGCCGATGTCGGTGATGCATGGCTTGCGGGTGTTATGTCCGTTCCTGCAACAAAGGTCATGGTGAAGATCACGCCGATGGAGCGCACAAAGTCCATCAAAGCAATTGACCGTTCTTTGCAGGAATTGAGGGGACAGCTCAACTCTACGGGTGTTGATTCAAAAAAAATAGAGATAGAGGGACACATCGAGACACTCAGCAGACTTCTTGTAACGCTTCAGCAGGATAACGAATTGCTTCTGACGGTTAATATATACATCAGTATGTATGACGCCGTAAAGACCTCGGAATTCGGGGACAAGGAGGCCGTGAAGGATACAGCACTCGCCTCTATAGCGGACATGAAAAAGACTGTGCGCAGGGCATGGTCCGAGACGGGTATGCGCCTTAACGGGAATGATTTTGCACAGCTTGAGTGCTTTATCGCGTCCCAGGTTTCCGGATACGACCCGTTTATCATGGAAGGCCGCGGAATGCCCGCCAATACCATAGCGGCGATGTATCCGTGGATATATGCCCGCGTATCGGATGAGGGCGGCATACGTCTTGGAAGTCAGGACGGCGTTCCGGTATTTATAGATTTCTTCCGCCGTGATTCCGAGAGGATCAATTCAAACATGGTCATCATCGGAAAATCAGGTTCCGGTAAATCCTACGGTACAAAGAGCCTGCTTACCAATATGGCGTCCGAGGATGCAAAGATATTCATTCTTGACCCCGAAAACGAATATACCGAGCTTGCCCATACTCTTCACGGAAAGATCATCAACGTGGGTAATGCGGTGTACGGACGTCTCAACCCGTTCCATATAATCACTACGCTTGACGATGACGATGCGGGCAGCGAGTCTGTAGGGAGCAGCTATTCCGCTCACCTGCAGTTCCTCGAGGAATTCTTCAAGACGATCCTTCCCGATGTGGACAAGGAAGCGCTTGAATATCTTAATTCGCTTGTTGAGCGTCTTTATACCAACTTCGGCATAACATCCGAAACTAACCTTTCAAAACTCACGCCGGATGATTATCCGATATTTGACGACCTCTACGACCTTGTTCTGGAGGACTTCCAGCGCAATAAGAACGAGTATCTGAGAAAGCTCCTGCAAACATTGATGAACTATGTTTCCAAGTTTGCAACGGGAGGCAGAAACTCAAATATCTGGAACGGTCCGTCATCAATAACCACGGAAGAGAACTTCTCAGTGTTCAATTTCCAATCGCTTTTGGCGAACCGCAACTCAACGATAGCCAATGCACAGATGATGCTTGTGCTTAAATACATCGACAACGAGATCATCAAGAACAGGGACTTCAACATGAAGTTCGGTCTGAAGAGAAAGACCATAGTTGTTATAGATGAGGCGCACGTTTTTATTGATACAAAATATCCTATCGCGCTGGACTTTATGTTCCAGCTTGCCAAGCGTATCCGTAAATACAACGGTATGCAGATAGTTATCACGCAAAATATAAAGGATTTTGTGGGCAGCGAGGAGATCGCAAGAAAATCAACGGCGATCATCAACGCCTGCCAGTACAGCTTTATTTTCAGCCTTGCGCCGAACGATATGGATGATCTCTGTAAGCTTTACGAAAAGGCGGGCGGCATCAACGAGATGGAACAGGATCAGATCGTGACTGCGCCGAGAGGCATGGCGTTTACAATAATGAGTCCGACGAGCCGTTCCTCCTTTATGGTAGAGGTCCCGCAAACGATGGTCGATATGTTCGAGCAGCCTGATTATCAGACCCATTATTTCAAGGGCGAGGAAGGACTCGGATACTGGGAGGATTTTGTTGCGGACAGCCGTGAAGAACACGATAAAAACATGAGCAGCAAGGTCGGATATGTCTATGAGGACAGCGACGGCGAAGAAAGACGTCCCGCCTTTGTTTTTACCGAGATCAGCTCTGAGGAGGCGGAGAACCTCTCAAAAGAGCATCAGCTTAAAATGGCCGAAGCCGCAGTCAGCTACAAGCCTAAACATGAAGCTGCGGAGCAGATCTTCTCATTCAAGGAAGAGGACAGCGGCAGCGAGCCGTTTACCTTCTCTGAGGTGCCGGCACCCGAAGCCGCTGAACAGTCTCGTCCGCCTGTCGTGGTACAGCCTGTTCAGCCTGCATTAGATTTTGAGAAGATAATTGCGACGATCCGTTCTGAGGTAAGGCGCGAGATGGAGCTGCAGCTTGCGTTAAAACAGAACCAGACTGTCGAGTCCGCGCAGAAAGCTGCATCGGTGCAGACCGATACGGATGCAGAGCCTGCCGCCAGACCGGAACCAAAGGAAATTACCCGGCCGGAGCCGGAAGAGCCACAGCCCGATACGAAAGAGCCTCTTAGTGAACCCGGGCCTGAGATCTCGGAGGACGCTTCCGACGGATCGGAGCTTTTGCCGGAGTTTGATATTATGGCGCTTCTTGAGGAACAGCTTGAGAGCTACAGTGAGATGGGGCTTGAAGAGCGTATGGAGGAGATCGACGTTGTTACAATGGAGATATCCTTTGAAGAGCTGGCAGCATTCATAAAAGATAAAAGAAAAAAGAGGGGAGCATAACCATGGAAATGAAGCTTGTTGACAGAGGAAATGTAGGAGAACTGATTTTGTCGGGACGCATTGACAGCAAAAACGCCAAGGACGTTCAGAATGCCTTTCTGCAGACTGCAGAGCGTTTCAAAAACATAACGCTGAATCTGATGGATCTGAAGTACATTTCGAGCGCAGGGCTTCGCGCCGTAAAGAATCTTTATATAAAAGTCAGGGCAAACGACGGTGAGCTTATAATAACAAATCCTGCGCCTTTTGTAATGGAAGTGTTTGAGATGACAGGATTTTCGGAGATGTTGAATATACAATGAAAAGCGTAAAGGATCTGCTGAAAAGAATAATCGTGCGTTCATCGGCTTTTGTGACAGCATTAGCCTTGCTTCCGTGCGCAATTTCTTACAGCGTGGTTAATGCCGAGGGTGAGGATGATGCAGTCAGAGCAGGGCTCGATAAAGCTTCCAAGAGTATAGAAATATATCAGGACGGTGTGAAGCAGCCTATCGAAGCAAAGGCGGTTATTTCCTGGGATGAAAGCGGGGTCGAGGGAGATCTGTCTCCGACGCAAAAGGCGCTTTCTGTTGAGGAATTTGCCGGTACCGGTACTAAGACGGCCATAAACGAAAATATTTACACGTTATCCGTCGCTACCGGCATCAATCCCGGAAAAACAGTTGAGTTTTTTGCCGTCCGCTATACCGACGCCAACGATAAGCCTCAGACAAAATATATCTTTCCGAAGATACATTCGCTGGAGGCTACGTACCAATATGTTGACAGTATCAGATCGAAAAATAACAGTTCGGGCGGTCAGTCGGATAACGATAGTATCACTATCGAAAAAAAGCATAAGGCGCTGTCGGATATAGGCTACAGTATCACCGAACCCTCGGTTCCCGATGCGCTTCAGGCATGGTCCGTTGACGAATACCTGTTCGAGACTGAATCGGATATCAAAAAGGTCAATTCTATCGACGTGTTTATGTCAAAAGGAAAATGGACGGTCCAGGGTATGTCCGTCAGCAAGGTCACGAGCGTCGGCGGTTACGGCGAATACGGCTTTATTTCGGGAAAATACTTTTTGTCATTGGGAAAGCAGTATTTATGCCGTCTGAAAAATAAAGGCAAGGGGGCAAGGACGTTTGACACGCCCGGCGACAGGATATTCAGTATCGGCGGCGACAAATCAAATTATTATACTCTTGAGGAGATAACATCAACCGACAGTGTATCCGATCCTTCTCTTGATCTTTACAGCTTCCGGGTTGATTTTGCAGATCGTCCCGACGCCGGACTTGAATCCCTTCTTCGCAGCAAAGCGGACGTAAAACGCCTGCGCGACGGAGTTATCGCGGAGGATCTGGCTATAGAGGTGAAATACAGAGATAAAAACGGCTGGACAAGAAATGTTTCCATGCCTGTGCTGCTTTCTGTTATAACACAGGGCATGATGTCGGAGCAGGATGAAGGAGTAGCTACTGTCGGGCTTGCGCAGCAGGGAGATACGCTTGCATTTACCGCCTGCCTGCCGGAGTATGAAAGTCTTATTTCATATAAGCTCCATACAGGATCAAAAGCAAGGACAAGAATAAAAGAGAGCGGAGGCATCAAACGGAAGTCAGAGTCCAAGGAGGGCAGTCTGCTCGAAGATGAGCTTGACAAGGATTATATACAGGTCGTCGGTGTTTCGATATATCAGGGAACCTGTCGTATATCAAATACCTCGGCAGGAATTGATACGCTCACGGGACAAACCTTGGAAAGCTATACCTATGCTTTCGATTTTCTCGAACAGTATCCTATGATCTATTATGCGGCGGCGCTGGCAACGGGAAACAGAGTATCACCCGGTTCGTCCGTTTCCTTTAACCTCATGGATTACAACCCGGAAGATTCTCTTATCGCGGAAGATAATACTTACAATATTCTTGTACGTCTGAGGACCGATACCATAGACGGATCGGGATCTGACGGAAATCTGAAAATGCGCCTGAATTACATAGAAAAGAACGGCGTTGAAAAGATCAGTAAGTATTTTACCGTAAAACAGGAGGTCCTGAATTATCTCGGATACTGGCCGTCATATAAAGAAAGACAAAGCAACTATGCCTATCTTCAAGGTATGTCCGAGGAAAATTACGTGGAATTTCCCTTGTCCCTTAGCGATGTCGGTGCTGTCAGCTCCGTAGAGCTTTCTCTTGACAATTACACCAACAATGAGTGGCAGACAAGCGGAGTATATATAGGCGTATTGGATACGATAGGAGGCAGACGTATCTACAAGCAGGTATCATCTGCCGGTTCGGTAGAGTCGGACTACCGTATAGTCCGCAGCAGTGAGAGCGCGTACATTCCTCCGTTTCCGATAGGAGTGCAGCTTTTGCTCACGCCCGGAAGGACGTATAAGATAAGTGCGGGTTCGGGGACTGTTATATCGTCTGCCGATACGGTTGATTTTGAATCCGTAAGATATTCCATGAGCTTTGAACAGACAAGCCTTGACCTCGGATACGTCAAAACCGCAAAAACCTACGATGTGACCGTCAAGGTGGCAGACGACCCGACTGCAAACAGCATCAACGGAGACTCTGGCTCGAAGAACCACTTTTTCTTTCAGCTCCGGTTCAAAAACGGCAGCAGCGCTTTTGTGCTTGCCAATCAGCAGCTTTCGTCGGACGGTTTCCGTGCCGGATGCAGCGAGATGTTCAGCATAAGCATAAATCGTGATTATAACGAATTGACAGCCATCAGGATCATTCCCGAGGACAGTACGAACGACAGCAACGAGTTCGATAAGCTGAATATCGAATATATAACCGTGACTGAACGTGCCTATGGCGGTACGTCGATCCAGTACGTTATAGACGACATAGGATGGATCGAAATTGATTACCATGATGAGGCGGAGGGTTCCGCAATTATCGGCAGTTCGGGCAGGACCGTCGGGGATGTTGCAAGAACTTTTTCCGTATCATATCAAAGAGACGTCGTCAATCTGTACTGCGAGATAGAGGCTCTTCCTTGGATCGTAGACGATCCGGATTTTGACCAGACGACTTCTTCAAAATTCAAGGCTAGCCTGTCTGCGGATGTTGACTACATTGATTACGACGGTCAGCCCCAGACCATGAGTTTTGACGTTGTATCAAGAATGTATGATTACATGAACAAAACTCCGGTCTC
>CADBPE010000126.1 GCA_902796475.1 uncultured Ruminococcus sp. | reverse complement strand
GGGTGTGCTTATGCCGCTTATGGATATCCGCTTTGACGGTACGCCGGAGAGCCTGCTTTCCGAGCTGAAAAACAGCGCCTTTTACACTCCGGATCTTATCGAGCTGACCTGTGTTGAAGATATGGAGGAACGCATCATGTCCGGCTTTGTGGTTATAGCAATTGACGGCTGCAGTTCTGCGCTTTGCGTGGGCTTGCAGGGCTACGCCTCCAGAAGCATTTCCGAGCCGGAATCGGACATCGTGCAGCGCGGTTCAAAGGAGGGCTTTGTGGAATCTGTCAGGGTAAACATGACGCTGATGCGCAGACGCCTGAAAAACCCGCTGCTGCGTTTCGAGACGCTAACCGTTGGCAGCGTAAGCCGTACAGAGCTTGCATTGTGCTATCTTTCCGACAGGGTATCCGCCGAGATACTTTCCCGACTGCGCAGGCGGCTTTCGGAAATACCGCTTGACACGGTACTGACAGTCGGTTATCTTGTGCCGTTTTTAGAGGAGGAAAAGGATCGATCGTTTTTCAGCGGAGTGGGCATTTCCGAACGTCCTGACACGGTATGCGGCAAGCTTACCGAAGGACGAATAGCTATTCTTGTAGACGGAGTGCCGTCTGCGCTCATCGTGCCTTATATTTTCGCAGAGTATTTCCAGTCGCTTGATGATTATTCCAACCGGGCATATTTTGCCACGTTCACACGTCTGCTGAAATACTGCGCTTTTTTCATTTCGGTAATGCTGCCCGGACTGTTTGTGGCGCTCGGCACGTTCGAGCCGGAGATGTTCCCGACCCTTATGCTAAATAAAATAGCGGCGTCGATAGCATCAACGCCGCTGTCACTTACTGCCGAAACGCTTCTTATTCTGTTTATTTATGAGATAATGCGTGAAGCCGGTCTGCGAATGCCTCGTCCATTGGGATATGCCGTAAGCATAGTGGGCGGTCTTGTGGTGGGCGACACGGCAGTAAATGCCGGTCTTATCGGTGCGCCTACGCTCATGGTCATAGCGATAAGCGCGATCAGCTCCTATGTTGTGCCGGACCTTTATGCGCCGTCAGCCATATTAAGAATGATATTTACGATAACAGGCGGCTTTCTGGGAGTATGGGGGATAGCTGCGGTGCTGTGCATAGTGTTGGTGAATCTTTGCGGAAAATCGAGCTTCGGAGTGCCTTATACATCTCCGGCAACGCCGGCAAGTCCGGTATTGTTCCGCGATGTGCTTGTAAGAGCAAGCTGGAAAACGCTTTCGAAGCGCCCCGAAAACGTGCAGGATCTTCCCGGAGCCCAGCCGCAGGATAAGACTTGATATCAACGGAAGGAGCAGCATAAATGACACAAAACAGATCGGTGATAACCGCAGGACAATTTTTCATTCTGCTTTTTGTAGGCAGAGCCGGACTTACTGCGGTATATTCGTCCGGAATGTCGGGAGCGCCGTCTTTATGGAGCTTCATTTTGCCGCTGGTGATAATGCTTCCGCTGGGTATGGTGCTTCTGCTGCCGTCTCTTGTACTGTCGTCAAAAAGCGAAAGTCCGCTGTTGATCAGCAATTCCGGAACGTCAGGCATCGGAGGAAAAATACTGCTTCTCGGCTACGGCGCATATTTTCTCTTTTCAGCGCTGTATTATTTGTCGGCGCTGCTTGATTTCCTGCGTGATGATCTGCCGGTAGGCGTAGAACCAAAGGTTATTATTGTACTGATACTTTGCGGCTGTGTATATGCCGCCGCAAAGGGGATAGAAGCCGTCGCGCGTCTGGCTCTGCCTGTGCTGGCGCTTGAGGCAATAGCGGCGGTTTTGCTTTTTGCCTTTCTGCTTCCGGATTTTTCGCCGCTCGAACTGCCAGAAATAAGCGAAACTTCAGCCGGATCAGTCACAGACGGAACGCTTTTTCTCATTTCGCGTCTGGGCGCCTGCGCAAGTCTGCCAATACTTGCGGGAAACATCAAGGGCAGGACTATCCGAGGCGGAGCATTATGGCTTGCAGTATCTACGGTCACAATAGTATGGCTTGTGACATTATTCACAGGTACAGCCGGCGCATATCTCGGCGCAAAAAAATTTCAGGTCTTTCGGGTCATTGACGGTTCCGGCGCACTGCAAAAGGCAGAACCTTTATTCATAGTGTTAGCGGTATGCAGCAGCTTTTGCGGACTTGCATTGTTTATAACAGCATCGTCGGCAGCTTTAAGAAGAAGCTTCAACAGTATCGGCAATATCAAGCCGGCGCTTATATGCGGCGCTATACTTTTGGCTCTTGGAATTTTTCTCCCCGAAGAGTCAGTTTCGGTCATACTTCGCAGCAAGCAGCTCACAGCAGCGCTTACAGTCGTTTTTCTCACGGTAATTCCCACAGGCATTCTTATTTTCAGAAGGCTGCGTACTTTCTCGCTTAACCGGAAAACTAAAGTGCCTGCCGCTGCAAGACTGCTGCTGATATTCGTTATGATCGTGATATTCACATTATCAGCCGCGTCATGTACGGCTTTGCAGCTCAATCAGCGTATCATCGTACAGGGAATAGGCATTGACGTTGAAGGCGCTGAATGTCGGCTCACACTGATAGCACTGAACACTGCGCATCCGGAGATGGATAATTCTACGAGTATAATATACAGCTCCGGCGAAAACGTCGAGGAAGCTATTTCAAAATTAGAGCGTGAGCGGGGGAAGAGTCTGCTGTTAGAGCATTGTCTTTTTGTAATGCTCAATAAGAATGCCGCCGTATCGGGCAGACGGGTGTTTGATTATCTAACAGGAACCAACGGAATGCCCAAAACTGCGAATCTGCTTGTAAGCGAAGGCGCTGCTGGTCTGACAATGAGTACGGCGCTAAACGAATTAGGCTACACATCCGAGGATGTAAGTCTTTTGACAGACAGCAAAGCCATAGATCAGCAAGCGGCGCACTGTTCCCTTATGGAATTTATTGCCGCCGAACAAACCGGAAAGTCTGTAACTCTCCCCATAGTGATGACCGACACAAAAAATTCAGCCCTTGCAGTTGATACAGAGCGTTCCGTTACTGTAAAAGCTATAAAATAATTTCCAAAACACAAATAACAAAACACAAAAGTTTCGTTCAACCCTTTTCAAAGGCTTGCAGGGTCAAGGGGTGCGGGTCTCCGGTGGAGACCTCTGCCGAAGGCAGAAGCACCGACCGAGCCGACAGGCGAGACCGGAGTCCTCCAAGACTAAGTTGTTACATGTTTAAAAGTATAGGGGACACCATTTGAACTGACAAATGGTGTCCCCATAGAAATATATAACGGACAAAATAGTTTCTGACTTTATCAGTCTACCAGCTCGGGATCGAAGCTTTCCTTCCAGGGCAGACCGAACTTGTTGAGAGCATCCATGAACGGATCCGGATCAAACTCTTCAATGTTGTGTACGCCGGGAGTGTTCCACTTGCCGGTAAGCAGCATAGCAGCGCCTATCATAGCCGGTACGCCGGTGGTGTAGGAGATAGCCTGAGAGCCGACCTCCTTGTAGCACTCCTGATGGTCACAAACATTGTAAAGATAGTATGTCTTATCCTTGCCGTCCTTCTTGCCGATGAAAATGCAGCCGATATTGGTCTTGCCGACGGTTCTCGGACCAAGTGAAGCAGGATCGGGCAGCACAGCCTTGAGGAACTGCAGCGGGACGATCTTCTTGCCCTCAAACTCGATAGGCTCAATAGACGTCATGCCTACATTTTCAAGACATTTCAGGTGTGTCAGATAGCTCTGACCGAAGGTCATGAAGAAACGGATGCGCTTGATGCCCTTGATGTTGAGCGCAAGCGATTCAAGCTCCTCATGATGGAGAAGATACATATCCTTTTCGCCGATCTCCGGAAAGTTGTAAACACGCTTTATCTCCATAGGCTCGGTCTCGACCCACTTGCCGTCCTCGATATAGCTGCCCTTTGCGCTTACCTCACGGATATTGATCTCTGGGTTGAAGTTGGTAGCAAAAGGATAGCCGTGATCTCCGGCGTTGCAGTCGAGGATATCGATATAGTTGATCTCATCAAAATGATGCTTCATAGCGTAAGCCGAGAACACGCCGGTAACGCCCGGATCAAATCCGCTGCCCAGAAGAGCGGTAATGCCTGCCTTTTCAAAGCGCTCACGGTAAGCCCACTGCCAGCTGTACTCGAACTTTGCGGTGTCAAGCGGCTCGTAGTTGGCGGTATCGACGTAGTTTACCTTTGTCGCAAGACAAGCATCCATGATCGTAAGATCCTGATAGGGCAGAGCAAGGTTGATGACAACATCAGGCTTAAAGCTGTTGATGAGAGCGATAAGCTCGTCCACGTTGTCGGCGTTTACCTGAGCGGTAGAGATTTTGGTTTTGCCGCCGTCAAGCTTAGCCTTTAAAGCGTCACACTTTGACTTTGTACGGCTTGCAATGCAGATCTCCTCAAAAACATCAGGATTCTGACAGCACTTGTGAACGCATACGCTGGCAACTCCGCCTGCGCCGATGATCAATGCTTTTCCCATTTTTACATTCCTCCGTATTTTTGATTTTATTGTTATATTCAGGTTAAAAGCTGCAGTCCGCAGACTTTTAACTTTTGGTTTATTCGCCTTCCATAAGCTGCTTGGTAACGTAGGTCGGCAGAGCAAAAGCACCCTTGTGGAGCCGTGTATTATAGTAGCTGGTGTCGATCGAAAGACGGTTCCAGCGTCCCTCGTCAAGGTCGTTGGTAGGGTGGAAGCGCTTTGAAGCAAAGCCAAAGAGCCAGTGTCCCGAAGGATAGGTAGGAATATGCGCCTGATATACCTTGCAGAAGGGGAAGAACTGGAGAATCTTTTTATGCGCCTGCTTCATAGCCTTGGCATAGCCGTTGTAGAAAGGGCTTTCGTGCTGATTTACAAGAATGCCGTTTTCGGTGAGAGCCTTGAAGCAGTTGCCGTAGAACTCGGTGGTAAAAAGTCCCTCTCCGGGACCGAACGGGTCTGTTGAGTCCACTATGATAAGGTCGTACTCATTTTCGACACGGCGCACGAAGCGCAGACCGTCATCAATGTGGATATGGACTCTCGGCTCGTCAAGCCTGCACGCAACGGTGGGCAGGAACTCCTTGCAGGCGTCCACTACCATGCGGTCTATTTCCACAAGATCAATATGTTCGATCGTTTTGTACTTTACAAGCTCACGGACTGTACCGCCGTCGCCTGCGCCGATCACCAGTATTTTTTTGATATCCGGATTTACAGCCATAGGAACGTGGGTTATCATCTCGTGATAGATGAACTCGTCCTTCTGGGTCAGCATGATCCGGTCATCAAGCACAAGCACATCTCCGAATTCAGGGGTGCTGAATATCTCAATGCGCTGATATTCGGACTGCGCCGAATACTTTTGTTTATCACACCGTATAGAGAAACGGACATTGTTAGTCTGTTCCTCGGTGTACCACATTTCCATTTAGCATACCTCCAGTAACGCCCGTCGGGCAATAAAATGAATAGTGAAAAAACGGCTTTCTCACACGCGAGCTGCGGTTATGACGGGGAAGCGTCAGACCATAACATTTATCTTGTCGGTGTTTATGTCCTCGGCGCCGGTCAGGCTGCAGCCCTTTGCCTTGGCGTATGTAATATACTCAACAGCGTCTTTAGTGATAAGCTCTCCCGGCGCAAGTATCGGTATTCCCGGAGGATAACACATTACAAATTCTGCGCAGATCTTTCCGAGAGTGTCCTGCAGCGGTATCTGCTTTTTGTTTGAATAAAAAGCGTCCTGCGGTGAGCACATTACAACAGGCTCGATATATTCGTGGTCAAGCATGCCGGACGGATCCTTGCTGTACAGCCGCTTCACCTCATAAAGCGCAGAAATGAGCCTTTCGATCTTGAGTATCTTGTCGCCTACGGAAACTATCGCTAATATGTTGCCGATGTCGCCGAATTCTATCTGAATGTCATAGCGGTCACGGAGAATATCATACACCTCGATACCCGCAAGACCTATATCCCTTGTGTGGACGGAAATTTTTGTCGGGTCAAAATCAAAAACGGTGTCGCCGTTTATCAGCTCTCTTGAAAAGGCGTACAGACCTCCTAATTTGTTTATCTCTTTAATGCCGTATGAAGCAAGCTCAGTCACCTGTTCAAATATTTTCCTGCCGTTAAGAGCAAGATTCTTCCTCGAAATATCCAAAGACGAAAGAAGCAGGTAAGAGGCGCTTGTCGTCTGAGTAAGATTGATGATCTGCCGCACATAGCCCTCTGAGATGCCCTTGCCCAGAAGCAGAGCCGAGCTTTGCGTAAGCGAGCCGCCGGTTTTGTGCATACTGACGGCAGCCATATCGGCGCCCACGCTCATAGCCGAAAGCGGCATGTAGTCACCGAAGTAGAAGTGAGTGCCGTGAGCCTCGTCAACAAGGACTTTCATTCCAGCCTTATGGGCTATTTTGACTATTTCGCGCAGATTTGAACACACGCCGTAATATGTCGGATTGTTCACGATGATAGCCTTTGCGTCCGGGTGGAGCTGTATAGCGCGTTTAATGGATTCTACCGACATACCCAGAGGAATGCCCAGCCTTTTGTTAACGCCGGGGTTGACATAGACAGGTACAGCGCCGCACACGATAAGGGCGTTTATGCTGCTGCGGTGCACGTTGCGGGGCATGATGATCTTATCGCCCCGCTTGCATACGCTCATGACCATAGCCTGCACCGAGCTTGATGTTCCGCCGACCATGAAGAAAGCGTGTTCGGCGCCGAAAGCGTCAGCCATCAGTTCCTCTGCTTCTTTGATAACGCTCACCGGGTGACAGAGGTTATCAAGCGGCTTCATTGAGTTCACGTCCACGCTCATGCACTGTTTTCCCAGAAACTCGGTCAGCTCAGGATTGCCCTTGCCCTGCTTGTGTCCTGGTACGTCAAAGGATACTATTCTGTTTTCCCTGTATTGCTTCAGAGCCTCGAATAAAGGCGCTTTTGTCTGGTCAAGCTTCATCTTCGCGTCCTCCCCGAAGGCTCAGATGTCGTAAACATTGGAGCCGCTGAAAATCTCGATCATTTCACGCCGCAGACTGTTTGAAATAGCAAGTCTTTCCTTGGGCGGTATCTCGTAGACGTCGGTTTTGAAAAGATAATTCTGCAATTCAAGCTCTTTGATAAGGAGCTGAGTGTGGAAGATATTCGCCTGATACACGTTTATATCAACGGTGTCATATCTTTTCAGTGTCTCGTCTTTTATATAATCCTGGATAGAGGTGATCTTGTGGTCGATAAAGAGCTTTTTGCCGCCGGTGTCTCTTGTAAATCCGCGTACCCTGTAATCAATGGTTATGATATCGGAATCAAAGCTGTCGATAAGAAAATCCAGCGTATTAAGAGGGGAGATGGTGCCGCAAGTAGAAACATCTATATCCACGCGGAAGGTAGCAATAGCGTTGTCCGGGTGATACTCAGGATAGGTATGCACAGTAACGTGGCTTTTGTCAAGATGCGCGGCGATAGTCTCTCTTGCATAGCCGGCGGCGAACTTGCCGCAGTTGCAGGACTCATCTATTTTTTCGGGCAGTCCCTTTTCAGAGATGAGCAGAGTAACGCTTGCGCCCTGCGGGTCATAGTCCTGCTTGGAGATATTCAGCACCGAAGCGCCGATCATCTCCGTCACCTGACAAAGAATGTTGGTAAGACGTTCAGAATTATACTGTTCGTCAATGTAAGCGATATAGTCCTTCTGCTCACGCTCTGTTTTTGCATAGCAAACATCGTAGATGTTGAAGCTCAGAGTCTTGGTCAGATTATTGAATCCGTACAGCTTTAATCTTTTTTCCAATTTTATTCTCACAACCTTTTTGTTGAATTTCCGAACTCGCCAAAGCAAAGAAGCAGGCGTTTATTCCGCTTTGCCGTTAAGCTTTTCAAGTATCATGTTGGCGCACATATATACGTTGCCGCCGCCTATCGTAATGATAAGGTCGCCCGGCTTTGCCTTCTTTGTAACATAGTCGGTTATTTCTTCAAATGTCTTGAACCATACGCAGCCGGGTATCTTTTCCGCAAGATCCTTTGAGTAGATATTGTAGGTGTTGGTCTCTCTTACGGGCAGGATCTCCGAAAGAATGGTATGGTCGGGGATCGAAAGCACCTCAGCAAATTCGTTCAGGAAGGTGAATGTTCTTGAAAATGTATGCGGCTGGAAAACTGCCCAGACTTTTCTGAAGCCCATGCTCATTGCGGTGTTGAGCGTTGCTCTGAGCTCTGTCGGGTGATGCGCAAAGTCGTCTGCAACGGTTATCCCGCAGGGCTTGCCGAGTATCTCAAAGCGTCTGTGAGCGCCGCTGAATTCACCAAGAGCCTTGGCGCAGTCTTCCGGCGAAACTCCGAGAGTGATAGCCGCAGCCGAAGCCGCAAGAGCGTTCATTACGTTGAACTTGCCCGGGACCTTAAGCGAAACGGAGCATACCTTTTCGCCCTTATGGTAGAGGTCGAAACTGTCGCACACTGAGGATTCGCCGGTTATCTCTGCGCGGAAATCGTTCTTGTTCCCGAAGCCGAAGGTCACGACCTGTTTGCTGCCTTCCTTTATTATATCCTCAACGCACTCCATAGAGTTCCTGTCATCGCCGTTGATAACGATGCAGGAGGATGTCTGGCTGATAAACTGCTTAAAGGACTGTTTTATTCTGTCAAGTGTTCCGAAATAGTCGAGATGATCCTCGTCTACATTAAGCACAACTGCCATAGCGGGATAGATGTGCAGGAAGGTATCCACATATTCGCAAGCCTCGCACACTATATAGTCCGACTTTCCTACACGGCTGTTGCCGCCGATGAATGGCAGCTTTGCGCCGATAACTGCAGTCGGGTCCTTGCCTGACATGGTCATTATCTGAGTTATCATAGAGGTAGTCGTAGTTTTGCCGTGAGTGCCGCTTATCGCAACGGAGCGGCTGTATTTTTCGACTACGGCGCCCAGCATGATGCAGCGTTCAACAGCGGGGATATTCTGAATTTTTGCGGAAACCAGCTCAGGGTTATCGAGCTTTACGGCGGCGGTATACACGACCAGATCAGCGCCGTTGACATTTTCGGGGAAATGTCCCATAGTAACGGGTATCCCGTAGGAGCGTATTCTTTCGAGCGTGTCGGATTCAGCGGTATCCGAGCCTGTTATCTCATAACCTTCGCTGTGGAGGATCTCAGCGAGGGGACACATACCCGAGCCGCCGATACCCACAAAATGTATACGTTTAACATTGTCAAGCAGATGGGTATATTTGTCTGACATAAAGCAACACTTCCAATCCAAGAAATTACTGAATAAAGGTCAAAAAATACATACCAATTAATTATATTACAAATCCCGTGAAAAATAAAGAGAAAGCGTCAAATTTATAGGATATTCCAATAAATATGCCAAGCGGGGGTATAATTTGTCATCCTGACACATTATATATTATTTTTTTGTTTTTTTCAATAGCGCAGAGCCTGAGTTTACGAAAATCAATTCCGGAGCCTTTGCTTGACAAAAAACGTTTTCGGGGGTGTCGGGGGGACTTTTCCGCAAAAGTCCCACTGACTCGCTGCCCGCAGGCAGCGAAATCCTTATGATACAGGCGCTAAGAGGGGACGCCCTGAACAAGAGGCGGCATATCATAAATTTTTTCAAAAAACACTTGACAAATCAGGATCAATGGATTATAATAATGAAGCTGTCGCAAATGAAAACTGATGCGGATGTAGCTCATCTGGTAGAGCGCAACCTTGCCAAGGTTGAGGTAGCGAGTTCGAGCCTCGTCATCCGCTCCAGTTCTGCCCCGAAAAGGTTCGGGGCAATTATTATTTTCAGAATATGCGGATGTAGCTCACCCGGTAGAGCGCGACCTTCCCAAGGTCGATGTAGCGAGTTCGAGTCTCGTCATCCGCTGAGCGCAGGTCTGCGCTTCCAATATCGCGTTCGGCTTTTTGTCGGGCGCGATTTCTTTTTTTGAAAATGATAATGTAGGTGAACAGTATTCATATATCCTGGATGTGCGCAGGTATTATCCAAATCGGTTAGTTATATGAATGTTTTATCCAAATAGGTATATAGTATTGCAATTTTAATGCCATGATTATATAATTAATTACGCAGGATCCAAACTAAAAAAACGGAGGAATCTCTAATGCAAAAGAAAAATGTAAAAGGCTATATCGGCTTGTTCCTTGGACTGGCGTCCATTATTCTCATCCTCGCAGCTTGTTTTTTCCCTATGACAAAGCTCACAGGCTTTGGCTTGGACGGCAAGATGTCCTTTTTTGGCACACCTAATGTTATCATGATCTGGTCAGCGATCGGCTGCGCGGTATTTGCAATTATATTCGGCGCTATGTCCAAAAAGGACGCAGACAAAAAGGGTCCCAGAAAGCCCGGCGTTATTATCGGCATTATTTGCATTATCCTTGGTCTTTTAGCGTCTCTTGTAGTCGGCTTTATGACGTCGGTAACGGAGTTCATCAACAGTGAAGGCGAGACCGGAATGATAGCTGAATTGATCAATGACAATAAAGATGTGCAGAAGACAATGGATGATCTTTTAAGAGCTATGCAGAAGGCCGCAGGCGTTGAAGAAAAAGGATTCCCTAAATATTCAGAAAACAACGAAAGCTCAAAAACAGCCGCTGATGAAACATCAGATAATACTGAAGCTTCTGTAAACACGGCAGAATAAAAAACACAGTCCGCTTTTTCCGGACATGAAATTTCTTTTACGCAAATTATAATGTTCATCCAGAAAACGCTCCGGGTCGGTCCGGGGCGTTTTTTCTTTGTGGATCGGCGTTCACAAGTGAATGCTGCGGAAATGCTGAAAATACGGCTGCAAACAGGTTATTCACTTTTGTAAAAATGCAAATGAATGTCATTTTATTGTTAAAATATGCAAAAAATATAAATTAATTTAGAAAAATAATAGAAATATTCGAAAAAAACTTGTAATTTCTTAATGAATCATTTATAATATAGTTATATTTTGGGAAGTAGTATACATTCCCAAAAATAAATATCATACAGATATGGAGGAATATAAATGGCTGATAAATCCCTTCCGTCATTTCAGGGAACTCAGGAACAAGAGCAGAAGCTGCTTGAAGTGATCGAAAAGAACAAGGATCTTCCAGGCGCACTGCTGCCCGTGCTTCATGAGGCGCAGGAGATCTATGGTTATCTCCCGATCGAGGTTCAGCAGAAGGTTGCTGACGGTCTGAACATTTCACTGAGCGAGGTATACGGTGTTGCTACGTTCTATACCCGCTTCAGCCTTACTCCCAAGGGTAAGCATCAGATCAGTGTCTGTCTTGGTACTGCCTGTTATGTCAAGGGTTCCGACAAGATCCTTGAAGAGGCAGAGAAGATGCTTGGCATCAAGAGCGGTGAGTGTACTCCCGACGGACTTTTCTCGATCGATTCATGCCGCTGCGTAGGCGCCTGCGGTCTTGCACCTGTAATGATGATCGACGAAGAAGTTTATGGTAAGCTTACCCCTGCAGAGGTTCATAAGATACTGGCTGATTATATGGCAAAAGAAGGGGGAAGTGTATAATGACTATTGAAGAACTCAATAAGATCAAAAAAGAATATGAAGAACTTGTAATGGTTCGTAAGGTAGTCAAGGAGAAGGCCGAGGAGCTTTCCAAGAACACAGGCTACCGCAATCAGATCCTTGTCTGCGGAGGTACAGGCTGTACTTCATCGGGCAGCAAGAAGGTTCTGAAGGCTCTCGATGAGTCTCTTAAAAAGTACGGACTTGAAAAGGACGTGCTCGTAGTACGCACAGGCTGCTTCGGTCTTTGCTCACTCGGTCCGATCATGATCGTATATCCTGAGGGCTACTTCTACGCTCAGACCACCTCAGAGGGTGTAAAGCGTATAGTTAAAGAGCACCTCAGAGACGGCGTTGTATGCAGAGACCTCCTTTATCAGGAGACCGTTATAGATGACAACACTATCATTTCACTTTCAGAAACAAACTTCTATAAGAAGCAGCTCCGTATCGCCCTGAGAAACTGCGGCGTTATCGATCCTGAGAACATCAACGAGTATATCGCTACCGATGGTTATCAGGCTCTTTATAAGGCTCTTACCACAATGACACCTGATGAGGTCATTCAGGAGGTACTTGATTCCGGTCTGCGCGGAAGAGGCGGCGGCGGATTCCCCACCGGCAGAAAGTGGATGTTTGCAAGAGGCTCACAGGGCGACATCAAGTATGTTGCATGTAATGCCGACGAAGGCGACCCCGGCGCATTCATGGATCGTTCTATCCTTGAGGGCGACCCGCAGTGCATCATCGAGGCTATGACTATCGCAGGCTATGCTATCGGCGCTCAGAAGGGCTTCGTATATGTAAGAGCTGAGTACCCGATCGCTGTTCAGAGACTTACCATAGCTCTTGAGCAGGCAAGAGAGCGCGGATTCCTCGGCGAGAACATCTTCGGCACCGGCTTTAACTTTGATATAGAGATCCGTCTCGGCGCAGGCGCATTCGTATGCGGCGAGGAAACAGCTCTTATGACTTCTATCGAAGGCAACCGCGGTGAGCCGCGTCCCCGTCCTCCGTTCCCGGCTGTAAAGGGTCTGTTCGGCAAGCCCACAGTTCTCAACAATGTTGAAACTTACGCTAACATCGCTCAGATAATCCTTAAGGGCAGCAAGTGGTATTCCTCAATGGGTACCGAAACAAGCAAGGGCACCAAGGTATTTGCTCTCGGCGGCAAGATCACCAACGTTGGTCTGGTCGAGATCCCGATGGGTACTACCCTCCGTGAGATCATCGAAGAGATCGGCGGCGGCATCCCCAACGGCAAGAAGTTCAAGGCTGTTCAGACAGGCGGACCTTCCGGCGGATGTATCCCCGCAGAGCTTATAGATACACCTATCGATTACGACAGCCTTATCGCTATCGGCTCAATGATGGGCTCCGGCGGTATGATCGTCCTCGATGAGGATTCATGTATGGTTGACGTTGCTAAGTTCTATCTTGAGTTCACCGTTGACGAGAGCTGCGGCAAATGTACCCCGTGCCGTGTAGGTACCAGAAGACTTCTTGAGATACTCAAGAAGATCACCGACGGTAAGGGCGAGCCGGAGGATCTTGATAAGATCGAAGAACTTTCCAAGCACATGCAGGTATCATCACTCTGCGCACTTGGTCAGACAGCTCCGAACCCGATCCTTTCCACAATGAAGTTCTTCAAGCAGGAGTACATCGACCACATCTATAACAAGACCTGCG
>CADBPE010000125.1 GCA_902796475.1 uncultured Ruminococcus sp. | reverse complement strand
CTATATGACATACCTTAAAAACAATACGGACATTCCGTGGGCTGAGCTGCCGAGGGCGCACTTTGCCTCAGTAGGCGGAGTTACCGTTAAAAATCTGTCGTTTAATAAGAAACTTTACAGGCTTTGCCCTCCGGGTTCATTCAGGAGGGGGATCCTGCGAAGGCTGAAGGGCTGACATCATGGCGACACGGCGTCAGGCAGGTTTGCCGGCGCTTTGTAAATAAATAAAGGAGTGAACACTAAAATGTACGATTATCTGATAGTAGGCGCAGGACTTTTCGGTTCTATCTTTGCTTACGAAGCAAACAAGAGAGGAAAAAAGGTACTTGTTATCGACAAGAGGGATCATGTTGCAGGAAACATTTACTGTGAGAAGATCGAGGGTATCAATGTTCACAAGTACGGCGCTCATATCTTCCATACAAATGATAAGAAGGTATGGGATTATATCAATCAGTTTGCCGAATTCAACAATTATATCAACTCACCCATCGCCGTTTACAAGGACGAGCTTTATAATCTTCCCTTTAATATGAACACATTCAGCCGTATGTGGAACATCAAGACTCCCGCAGAGGCAAAGAAGATCATTGCCGACCAGATCGCAGACCTGAACATTACAGAGCCCAAGAATCTTGAGGAGCAGGCTCTCAGTCTTGCCGGACGTGATGTTTACGAGAAGCTTGTCAAGGGCTACACCGAAAAGCAGTGGGGACGTTCCTGCACCGAGCTGCCCGCTTTTATCATCAAAAGACTGCCCCTGCGCTTCACCTACGACAACAACTATTTCAACGCAAGATATCAGGGCATACCGATGGGCGGCTATACTGCCATAGTTGAAAAGATGCTTGAGGGTATCGAGGTACTTACAGGCACCGACTATTTCGATTGGATAAAGGACAACGCAGACAAGGTAAAGAAGACCGTATTTACAGGTCAGATCGACCGTTTCTTTGACTATAAGCTGGGCGTTCTGGAGTACCGTTCTGTTCGCTTTGAAACGGAGGTGCTTGATACCGACAACTATCAGGGAAATGCGGTAGTGAACTATACCGAAAGAGAGGTCCCTTATACAAGGATCATCGAGCATAAGCATTTTGAATTCGGCACACAGCCCAAGACCGTTATTTCGAGAGAATATTCCTCCGAGTGGAAGCCCGGCGTAGAGCCTTACTATCCCGTTAACAATGACAAGAACAACAAGCTTTATGAAGAGTACAAGAAGCTTGCTGACGAAACGCCCGATGTTATCTTTGGCGGACGTCTCGGTCACTATAAGTATTATGATATGGATAAGGTCATAGATGTTGCTCTCGCCGCAGTAGCTGAGGAATTCGGCGGCTGATAGAAATATTCCTTATATCATTCCGGAGAACGATCAATGAATGAGAATCTGACCGTACTTCGCAGTATTATTTTTCCGCGAAAGGAAATATGTGAGAAAACGGAGCTGTATTTCCGCTCAGGCGGCGGCTCCGTCAATTACTGCGAAGAAGACTCACAGCTTAATATAATAAGCGGCGCAGCGTCGTTTGATACATATTTCAATTCGCTGCCGCTTGCCCATATGCTTGTATACTGCAAGCTTTCGTCACTTTATATCAGACTGAAGGTCTGCGGTTTATTTGTTATGCGGGTTTTCGGCGTCAGCCATGAGAACGGCGAAATAAAGAGAACTCTTGCTTTTGAAGAAAAGATAGGAAGCGGCGCTCCGGACAGTACGGCAGGCGAATATACCGCCGATCTTACGGAAATACTCGGCAGCGGATATTCTCACCTGTATTTTACTCTCAGCTCGGAGAACGGCGCATTTTTCGGCGGAGAATACCTTTGCTCATCCGAAAGCATGAATAATGTGAATATAGCTGCGGTCATATGCACCTTTAAGCGTGAGAGGTTCCTTCTGCGCAATCATCGTGAGATATGCGGATATCTTGCTCAGAGCAATATTTTCAATACCGGAAATATTCACGTCTACATTGTTGACAACGGCAGGACGCTTGATAAGGCGGCTGTTGAAAATTCCTTTGTTACGCTTATACCGAATGAAAATACGGGCGGCAGCGGCGGCTTTACACGAGGCTATCGGGAGGCTGTAAACAGCGGCAGGGGATATACTCACATTCTTTTCATGGATGATGATATCGTTCTTGACTGCGAGATGCTGCTTAGGGTATATGCGATACTCAGACTGCGCAGTCCGGAATGTCCGGATTTAGCGGTGGGCGGCGCTATGCTTCGTTTAAGCGATAAAGTGACACGTCACGAGGGCGGCGCATTGTGGGACGGAAAGCGTCATATCTCACTTGGCATCGGAGACAACATGGCACTGCCTGAAAATGTGTTCGATATGACGGTCAGGGACGGCTTTGTTATATCACGTCCGGATTATAATGCCTGGTGGTTTTATTGCTTTCCTTCGGATTGGCAGAAAAAACACGGTTATCCGCTGCAGTTTTTTGTCAAGGAGGACGATATCGAGTATTCGCTGAGATGTGCCGGAGATATTGCCGCGCTTGACGGAATAGCCGTCTGGCATGATGATTTTGAAGGCAAGTACGATGGTTTTCAGGAATACTATATAAAGCGCAACGAGCTTATTATGACGTCGGTAAACGACCAGAAGCCTTATGCGCTTTTTCAGGTGCGCAAGCTTATTCTCAGCGTGATGAAGCAGACTGTCTTTCAGCGTTATTTTCTTGCCGATATAATTTTCAGGGCTTATGACGACTATCTTAAAGGCTGGAAGCATTTTCGTGATACCGACACGGCAGCGCTCAATGCCGAGCTTATGGCTTCGTGCAGTCAACTGCTCACTGACGAGGAACTGATGCGTCAGGAGGGCGTATATTTTGACGAGAAGAAGTACAGCGCAGCCCTTAACGAGCCGGAAAAACTTAAAAAGCAGGCTTTGAGCATGAACGGCTATCTTATTCCGAAAGTCTTTTATAAAAAGGACAAGGATGGTTTTTCTATGGCTGACCTTGCCGGCTGCCGTATAGTGAATTTTTATAAGCACAGGAGAGTGCTTCACTATGACGCCGGACGCAGGAAGGGCTTTGTAACGGAGCAGAAGAAGGGTCAGCTTTGGAAGAATATTTTCAAACTGCTGTTCAAGTCTTTCAAGTTTATGGTAATGTATCCTCATGTACGGCGGGGCTACAAAAAGCACCTTGACGACCTGACAAAATGACAAGAAAGTATTTGCCGGCGCAGTGCGGGAATAAGTTTTCAGAAGTTTCAGGAAAGGACTTTCCGAATGACCTTCAGAGCAGGATCGATTTCCTGACAACGTATCAAATATCCCGAAAAATTCCCATAACAGCCTGATGTTTTCAAAATAAATAAAAATTCACATACATACTATTGTATTTTACTGCACAATGTGATATGATATAAATGCGGAGGTGGTATAGATGCATGATAAGACAATGATATTCTCTCTGTCGGATAATAAGGACGACAGTATCAGGGCAATTCTCACAACTGTATATAAGGCGCTTGAGGAAAAGGGTTATAACCCCATCAACCAGATCGTAGGTTATATATTGTCTGAAGACCCGACATATATCACCACACATAAGAACGCAAGGTCACTGATCCGGAAGATAGACAGGGATGACCTTCTTGAGGTGCTGCTGAAAAGCTACCTTAAAACCCCCTGACCGATACGGATCGGGTTTTCAGCCGAAAATCAGACCTGACTGAACAAACCAATAACGCACACAGAAGGAGGCAGATCATGGCTGAAACAAAGTTTTTTCAGTATAAAGGTAAGCCGCTGGTTCGCTGCGGAGATGTGATCTATTATGGTGACATGAAGGACAAGTATGTTATCAAGCTCACTATAAAGTCAAAGCAGCAGTCGGCAGGCATGGATGTCGCAGATAAGGTAACGGTGCAGCTTATGAGTACCGAGCCTAATATCAGACCCAAAAACGCCATTGTAAAGTCAAGTGAGAAACCGAGTCTTTATCTTGCAATGGATATTGCGAGTGTATGGCTGCAGAAGGCCCTGAAGGAAGCCGGCGCCGGAAAAGGTGCGCAGGCTTGATTTTTTCTGACCACAATAAAAGCTCCCGACGGAACGTTCATTCCGTTGGGAGCTTTTATTTTATTTACCCTTTGCGGAGCGCTTGCAGCTTAGGGATTTTTGAGCAAAACTTTTGTGTTTTGGCTTATGGGGTGATATTTTGGGGCGCGGGTTACTTCGTTTCCGCCTGTTTATCTGTGAACGCGAAATTGGGTGCGGCAGCTTGCCGCCGCGAAATTGGGAGCGGCAGCTTGCCGCCGCGAAATCGGAAGCGCAGGCTCTGCGCCGGCAGCTTGCCGCCTCTCGGCGGCGGGTGGCTTTTAAACTGACCGTTAGTAGGGGACGCCCTCTTGCGCAGGGCGTCCCCTCTCAAAAAACAGTCCACCGGACTGTTTTTTGATT
>CADBPE010000124.1 GCA_902796475.1 uncultured Ruminococcus sp. | reverse complement strand
GGGGTGAATCAAAAAACAGTCCGGTGGACTGTTTTTTGAGAGGGGACGCCCTGCGCAAGAGGGCGTCCCCTGCTAACGGTCAGTTTAAAAGCCACCCGCCGCCGAGAGGCGGCAGGCGCAGGCTCTGCGCCGCGATGCGTTTCTTCCCTCTTGGGTAAACTAACAACGCGAAAAAGGGAGCGCAGCTTGCCGGCGAGAAATCGGGAGCGGCAGCTTGCCGCCGCAGGCTCTGCGCGCCGGTCACATCAGCTTGATCTTGTCATGGCGGGCGTCTAAAGAATACAGACAGATCAGAGCGGCAATTGCGCCCTGTAATCTGTATTTGTTTGCGATGCCCGTTATGGCGAACTCGTAACGGTTGTTAAGCAGCCAGCGAGGATAACCCCCGTTCGGATTCATCCGTATCGCACTGACTGCGCTGTGCAGAACTGCGTCCCTCTTCTTGCCTTTTACAAAAATGCTGCGCTTGTCCGTGATGACAAAAAACTCCTTGCCTCGTGAAAAGATACCGTCATCGCAGTAGATGATGATATGCTCGCCCGGTTCGATCAGTTGGGCGATCTTCGGCATTACCTTGTCGATGCGCTCCTGATTTATACCCAAAGCGGCTACATCGGTGGCAGTGATGAGCGCTGTTCTGATATAGTCCTCAATGCTGTCTGTGCTTTTCAGCTGATACAGACAATAGCGCATAGAATCAATACTCATAACCACATTTTCATATTTCTTCAGATTGTCGAACTGCCAGAGAAAGTCGAACATCTTCTCATCCAGCATGCCTGTGTTGCCGTAATCCGTGATGTCTGCATCGATATGCGTGCCGCAGAATGGGCAGATAAGGCTCTTGTTTGATAGGGACAGCTCCATTTCTGTGCTGTGTTTTTTCTGCTTTCGTTGGTTCACCTCATATTTTATGGCACATTTGGTTTCGTACAGATTTACAGACAAAAAAGCAAAGACTAAAAATAACAGGACCTCCGGCTATAAATATCGGAAGTCCTGTTTTCTTGGTTATGAAACCATTTTTTGCAAAGCAGAGCCGTTCATTGTTTTTTTCAGCTGATCCAGAGTCACACCGTATTTTTCGGCAATATCCCTTGCATAGCTCACTCCCTCAGGGGGAGCAATATAAACCTTATAATTCCGCTGTCCGCCGTTGATGCCTGTAATAAGCGATGCCGCCTTCAGTGTGCCTTCCGAGGAATTGATCTCGTCAAGGTTCATTGCAAGCTCATGCATATGTGTATTGAATATCGTTCTTGCGCCCATTATACGCAGAGCCTGCAAAACGTCCTTGGCAATATAAAGTCCCTCGGTAAACGAAGTCGAAGCAAGCGGTTCATTGAAAAGCAGAAGGCTCTGATCGGTAGCGTCACAGAAAATACGGTTTATTCTTCTGGATTCCTCGCCCAGTCTGCCAAGATTCACTGTTTTGTTCTCATCAGCAGGGAAATGAGTGAATATATTATCACAAGGACACAGCGCAAGACGCTTTGCCGGAACATATATCCCATGCTGAGCCATAAGGAAGATCATGCCGACAGCCTGTGTAAAGGTCGTTTTTCCTCCCCGGTTCGGACCGGTCATGATATATATGCCGTGCTGCTGAGTGAATTCAAAATCATTTGTCACGATATCGATCTTTTTTCCTCCGAGTATCTGAACGGCGAGCTTTATATCATATATATCCTCCGAATACAATGCGCCGCTGTTATCGCTCAGGATCTCCGGACGTGACATCGGAAGACCTGCCTCAGCCACACGCTCACAAAAATCCGCCCATCTTATATAAAACAGCAGTTCAGGTATAAACGCTGTAAGGCTGTAAGCACTTATATCAACGTATCTTGCAAGCTTTGTTTTCATATGCTTTACGGTAGAGCCAAGCATATCCGCAACAGTCCGGCTCAGATTTTTCATAAGGGGGTTTTCATCGGCAGTCGAACCCACGGTATGTATCTTTGTCATGCCTCCGGTATTCAGATTGATAAGTTCACCCATCTTTGCGCAGAATCCGAGAAAGTTGTCAAGAATACCGGAATGGTCAAACTTATCCTTGTTGATAGAAAGTATCCCGACCTCAACAGGGCAAAGCATTTCGTCAAGATTCACACCCAGAGTGATGCTCTGTATTCTTGATGTTTCCGTCAGGAGATCCTGAATGTCAGATTTCAGATATTCAAAACCGCTGCTTTCACAAACCGAAGAAACATATTTTTCCAGCTTTTTCAGTCCGGCGGACCTGACGCTGCATTTTCTGAATGCCTGCTGAATACCTGTTATACAGTCCGCATAGGTCTCAAGCTCCTTCAGGCGGTTTATAAGCTGCCATATCGGAGCGACCGAGTCATCCTTGAAGCTTTTCCCGATAGTTTTAAGATATTCAAGCTGCTCAAGCATATCGTTAAGCTTTTCACGCAGAACAGGGAAGCGGAAAATATCCTCAAACACATCGCAGCGATAGCGGATAACCTCCGGATCATTTTCAAGCTTCATCATCATATCTCTTAATATTCTTTTTTCCGCATCATTTTCCGTGATATAGTCAAGTATTTTATCGAGTGACAGGTCATTATAAGCTTCGCTGCACAGTGTTTTGTACGAGGGTCTCTTATTTTCCGGATAAAGCAAGCTGAATTTTTCCATAATACATTCTCCTTTTATCACATCCGCCGGCAAGCTGCCGGCGCAGAGCCTGCGCTCCCCTTTTTCGCGGCGCAGAGCCTGCGCTCCCCTTTTTCGCGTTGTTAGTTTACCCAAGCCAATAAAAACGCATCGCGGCTGTTGCTTGGCTCATGATTTTTTGCTTAACGCGTTGTTAGTTTACCCAAGCGGAAATAAACGTATCGCGGCTGTTGCTTGGCTCATGATTTTTTGCTTAACGCGTTGTTAGTTTACTCATGCCAAAATAAACGTATCGCGGCTGTTACTTGGTTTCGGTCATCCTCTGATAATATGATAAAACAAAGATTCAATAATTACAATCAACTATTGACCTCCTTTTACAATTATTACAACATTAAATCAACGGCACGTTTAACCGATGTCAGCTTGCCGGCGGCGCTTGACATATAAGAAAAAATATGATATAATAACCTACCAAACAGATAGGTCATTGCACTGTAATTGCCTATCCGACTACTATTCAGATATGTGAGAGATGATGTTATGCTATTTGATATAAACAATGACACGATAAAGGAATATATCGAACAAGCCGAATTCGGCATTGAAAGGGAGAGCCTGCGCATATCCGGTGACGGAAGGCTTGCGCAGACGCCGCACCCGTTCGAAAGCAATAAAAATATAGACCGTGATTTCTGCGAAAATCAGACGGAGCTGATAAGTGACGTCTTTACTTCCCCTGAAAAGGTCAATGAGCATCTTATGTATCTGCAGAAAATCGTCAACAGCAGGCTGAAAGAGCAGGACGAATATCTCTGGCCGTTTTCGAATCCGCCAAGGATAAGCGGAGAGGATGAGATACCCGTTGCAAGGTACGGCGGCAGTCTGCAAAGCAAGTCTGTATACCGGCAGTATCTTGCCCGTAAATATGGAAAGGTCAAGATGCTTTTTTCGGGGATACACCTCAATTTTTCATTTACAAATGAGCTTGTCAGGACGGCATTTGAGCAAAGCGGATACGATAGCTTTTTCGATTTCAAAAACAGTCTGTATCTGCGCCTTGCGGCAAGGCTTACGCAGTATGCGTGGCTGGTCGTTTATCTTACGGCGGCAAGTCCTGTTGCGGATGCCACGATAGGCGCGGGCAGCAATGTCTATTCCTCAGTCAGATGCTCCGAGATAGGCTATTGGAACCACTTCACGCCGATGCTTGACTATTCCGGTCTTGAAAGCTATATTGCGAGCATACAAAGATATATTGACAACGGCAATCTGCGCTCCGTTTCCGAGCTGTATTATCCCGTAAGGCTGAAACCGAGAGGGGCAAACAGTCTGGAAGCTCTTGCGCAAAACGGTATCAATCATCTTGAACTGCGTGTGATAGATGTAAATCCGCTGTCACGCACAGGCATTTTTGACGAGGATATCCGCTTTGCGCATTTGCTCATGCTTTATCTTGCGTCGCTGCCGGAATATGATCTCACCGGCAAGGATCAGATAAAAGCGATACATGACGTGAGATCCGCAGCAGTATTCGGAAACGAGGATATCAGGCAAAGAGCAATAAGCGTCCTTGCGGAAATAGAGAGCTTCACCAAAAAGCATTTTCCTCAATTCAGCGATACGATAGATTATCAGTTCGGAAAAACCAAAACGGGATGCAGCTATGCGGAGAGAGTGAGCAGCCGTTTCGGAGATGATTATATGAATAAGGGCATTGCTCTGGCGAAGGAATACAGGGAGAGTGTAGGCTATGTGTGAGATATTCGGGCTTACTTCAAGGGATGATTTTACTGCAAATGACTATCTCCGCACCTTTTACAGCCACAGCGAGCGCCATCCTCACGGCTGGGGACTTGCCTGCATCTCACGGAACAGCGCGCTTATCGAAAAGGAAAGCATAAAGGCGTCAGAGAGCAATTATCTGAAAGAAAGACTCTCTCAGCCTATCCATGCGAAAATCCTGCTTGCCCATATCCGTTATGCGACTATCGGCAATGTTGAATACAAAAACTGCCATCCCTTTACCGCAAAGGACAGTTCCGGCAGGCGATGGACGCTCATTCATAACGGTACGATCTTCGATCATCCGCCGCTGAGCCGATATGTAAAAAAGCAGCTTGGCGATACCGACAGCGAAAGGATACTTCTGTACCTGATCGACAGATTAAATGAAGCGCAAAGCAAAAAGGGAGCAAGGCTGATGTTTGAAGAGCGCTTTGCTTTGTTTGACGAAATTGTATGCGGAATGTCAAAGGGCAACAAGCTTAACCTGCTGTTTTCGGACGGAAAGTATCTTTATGCGCATACCAACTGCAAGGGGACGCTTTTTTACCTCAGCCGGGATAACCGCACACTGCTTGCTACCGTTCCGCTGAGCGGCGAGGAATGGCGGCCTCTTCCTTTTACAAGACTTCTGGCGTATTACAAGGGCGCGCTTATAAAAACAGGGACCGATCACGGACACGAATACTTTGAAAGCGAAGAATCGGTAAAGCTGCTGTACCGCATATTTGCAGGTCTGTAAAACTCAATAAAAGGGTGATTTTTATGACAAAAGATTATGTGACAAAAATTTTATATGACCGCTATATAAAGCCGACCGAAAATAAGGAGGGCAGCTTTATCGGCGTAGAGATAGAAATGCCTATCGTTAATCTGTGCCACAAGGCGGTTGATTTTGAAATCGTCCATAAGCTTACGGAGCTGTTCCTGAATGAGTTCGATTTTGTTCCGACGGGGACAGACGAGCATGGACATATCTATTCCGCATTGAATAAGACAAACGGAGATGTATTTTCCTACGACTGCTCATACAACAATATGGAGTTTTCGTTCGGCAGGGAAAGCGAGCTGCATACTATAAACGGGCGTTTCAGACGTTATTATGATTTTGTTCAGGAATATTTCAGCGAATTCAACTACACGCTGACAGGAATGGGCATAAATCCTAACCGCATGGTGAATAATAATGTCCCGATAGAAAACGGCAGGTATAAAATGCTGTTCCATCATCTGTCGTCATTTTCAAAATATGCCTGTCTGCCGATGTATTTTCACAGGTATCCGCATTTCGGGATGTTTTCGAGCGCTTCACAGGTACAGCTTGACGCCGCCAAGGACAGACTGCCGCAGGTGATAAACACCTTCAATCAGCGTGAACCGATAAAGGCTCTGCTGTTCGGCAACTCGGTGCTGCTCGGAGAAAACAATGATCTTCTCTGCTGCCGTGATATGCTCTGGGAAAACAGTACACACGGCATCAATCCGCATAATGTGGGAATGTATGACTGTGAGATAAATACAATTGACGATCTTCTTAATTATATTTCCACCACCGCCATTTACTGCGTTGAGAGAAACGGAAAGTATCTCAATTTCAAGCCTGTCAATATCCTTGAATACTTCAACACTGAAACGCTTGCCGGAGAGTATATCGAAAACGGAGAGATATGCTCTATGGAATTTCATCCTAAGCCGGAGGATATAGTATATCTTCGCACGTTCAAATCAGAGGATCTTACATTCAGAGGGACTGTCGAATTCAGAAGCTGCTGCTGTCAGCCGATAAGCGATGTAATGACAGTCGCAGCATTTCATGTCGGTCTGCTTGATAAGACTGACGAGCTTATGGAGCTTATAAAAAATGACCGTTCTCTTTATAACAACGGCTATAATGCGCTTGAGCTTCGCCGTCAGCTGGTGCGGCGTGTCAAGCCTGCATATATTGATACTGACGGTCTGTATGTCCTGACTAAACGGATCGTTGACCTTTGCAGGCAGGGACTTATCGAGCGCGGCTTTGGTGAGGAGATATATCTTTCACCGCTTTATGAGCGCATCGCAAACAGGACAAATCCGGCTCTGACAATGCTCACTCAGCTTGAAAACGGCACGCATATAGACAAGATCATAAAAGAGTACGGAAGGTAAATAAATCATCGGCAACAAAAAATCAGAAAAGCCCTGCGCTGTGATGGCGTGGGGCTTTCTTTCATAAGGTGCCGGCAAGCTTGCAGGATCATTAAAAAAACTTGATTTATCGGTTATGGTTTGGTACAATAAAGATGTATATTATTCCGGCAGCCTATGCAGGAGCCGGAAACGGAGGTATGGCGATGGATGAAAATATATATAGAAAAGCCCGCAAAAAGGCAGCCAAGCAAAAACCGCTGCTGAATAACTGCGAGAGCGCTCAGGACCTGGTGTATATCGAGAGGACAAAGCTGCTGGCAATTGAAAGCGGAGATAAAAACCCCAGTCCGGACGATGTGGTATCTATGGCAAAGGTATATGATGCGCCGGAGCTGTGCAATTATTACTGCACAAACCAGTGTCCTATCGGAACGGGAAAGCCGACGCTTATGTATGAGGATCTGAGTGAGATCGCAGTAAGGCTGATGTCTGCCATGCATTTTCTTACCGAGTCGCGCGACACTATTTACAAGGTGTTTGAGGATGGCAAGATAAACGATGACGAGCAGCAGGATTTCAAGAAAATAATAGAAACTCTCAAGAAGCTTTCGTACAGCGCGGATTCTCTTGAGCTGTGGGCAAAGAAGAACGGTTATATCTGATGTATCAATTAAAATGCGCATAAACATAAAGGAGAGAATAACAATGAAACACACAAGAATATTTGCAGTTATTATGACGGCGGTACTTGCAGTATCCGCAGCAGCTATGACCGGCTGCGACAAGGTAAAGGAGGCTGCCGGTTCGGTAAAGAATGCAGTGACCTCGATGGCAGATCAGGTAAACAATTTTGATTCGAACGTTGACGCTTCAAAGCTTGACGATGTTCTGAAGAACTTCTATTCCGGCATCAAGACCGGCAGCATCAACGAAACAACGAGAGGTCAGTATGTAACGGCAGCTCTTCCGGCGGCAAATGCAACAAGTGCCGAAAGAGACAGCGCCGCCGCACAGGCGACAGTATTTTCCGCTCTTGAAGATCAGGGCATGACAAGCCATTTCACGGAGGAATATATTCAGGGATTCGTGTCGGTCGACGGCAATATCAAGGCCAAGAATGCGGCAACCTCCGAAGCCGGCGCAGCCTTGCAGCTCACCTACAACACGACTCTTGCCCAGGCTCTTGGACACTGATACCTGCGGCCAAAAATATCAAGCCAAAAACGACAACACAAAAGTTTCGCTCAAGCCTTTTCAAAGGCTTGGCGCAGAGCCTGCGCTCCCGTGTTCGCGTTCGCAGAT
>CADBPE010000123.1 GCA_902796475.1 uncultured Ruminococcus sp. | reverse complement strand
TTTTTCTTTTCTCGCAGACTTGCGATATCAGGCAGAACCTCGTCAAAGCCTGTGAGAGTTACCGCTTTTTTGGATATCTGAGCCTGAACATATCTGTCGATGGTTTCAAAGCAAAGCTCAGGTTTTTCCGTAAAAGCAGGCGGATCATTTTTAAGGAAATAGTTCTCCCAGAAATCCTTTTCTGCAGCGATAAGCTCCTCCTCGAAAACAGGATCACGGTCTATCCTGCGTATAGCCATCGTGTCACTGCTGTTCCCAAACAGGCAGGCAATGTAGGCTACATCAATGTTCATGACTGCCATGTAATGACGTACCTGACATTCGTAATGGAACGGAACGCCGCCGTCCTCCCATTTTGATTTGCTGTTGATGTTGGCGGTCATGAATACACCGATCAAACGGTTATTCCTTCTCACTCAGCAAAAACATGGGGCTGTCGCAGAAGCGTAAAATAAACGCAGTGCGGCAGCAAGGTCAGCCGAAAAACCGATTATCTGCTTGTAGGTACAGGACCCGGTTGTAAGTATCAGAAAGGACAAGCTCTCGGTATTCCGATGATTAACGAGATTGACTTTCTGAAAATGATTGAAGAACAATGAAAGGAATGTGAATGCGAATTCACAAAAGGATACAATGTCTGATGTAGGAGGAAACGACAAATGAGCAAAGATTTAGCAGAAGCAATAAATAAGAACAATGTTGCCTATGCAAAGTGGAGGGCTTTCGGATGTCCGGAAGCCTTCACTGAGCTGAATGACAGCAACCGATAGCTGATACAGGCATACATGGCAGACCATACTAAAGCAAAGGGATACAAGTACAATTATGGAGTTATTGAACTGCATGATAATCCTCTCTATAACTTTTGCTGTGACTTTGTTTACGACAGTGCAAAGGTCAAGCCGGATGTCAAGTCTGATCCATTCAGCATAACCGGACAGCTCACATCACGGAATAGCATTATTCTGATTTGGAGTTAGAAAATGTGCAAAGACAGCAGGGGATAGAGCGTTCTATCTCCTGCTGATTATGGAAGGAGAAACCATCATGTGTGCAATTACATTTAATATGGGAGAATCATATATAAACCATAACTCAGTGTATCCAAGCAAACTAATTCCGATCTATTTTGTGGTAAATGGGAAAAGCTATTTTCTTATTAATAATGGAAAGAGAATAACCAATGATATGCGGAGCAAATACGATGACATGAAATCAGAAGTAACAGTTAATGAAGTCAAAGAAAGCGTAATAAGTCAGCAGTTTCCCTGTTTTTATTTATCCGCATCCGTGAAGTCTGATCGCTTCAAACGTCTGATACGCATGAAATCAGTTGCTTCAGGTATTTTATCATATATTTCGGTTAATTCACCATTGCTTTCAAGCTCTCTTTATACTCAGGATTGCAGTAGAGCTGGTCGATATATTCAAGCGTTTTTTCCTTTGATACAGTCAGCGCCTTGTCCAGAGATTTTTTGCAGTACTTCACGGATTCGCCGTGGAGCAGACTGAGCGCCAGCCGCACATAGAAAGCCGTGCGGATATCATTCTCGTCGAGGCCGCCCATCGTGCCGTACCTTCTTGCGATCTTGACCGCTTCCTCAAAGCCGGCGGAATCCACCTCAAACATTTTTCTATAAAAATGCGCGTTGTTGCTTCTTGAACGGCTCGCGACATTTGAGCATATCCTATAGCCGCCCTTTATATCTCTAAGAAATACGAACTTGCCGGGATGCGCCGCATATCTTACCCAGGTGTGGGAATCCTCCGAAACCGACCCACTCGGGAAGGGTTCCTGAACGGCGAGCGAGGTCCTTACGGCGGTACACGACGTCAGATTTGTATACTTCTTCTTGGTAGCAATACCTATCCACGCATTTTCACCTTCAACGATATCGACCTTATGTCCGTCTATGATCTCCCTGACAGACATCAGTATTCTGTCATGGGGCACGACGTTACCATTTTCATCGATCACATCGAAGCTGGTATATACCACGTTCACCGTATCGTCTTTTTCAAACTCTTTTCTGACCAGCCCCAGACGGCGGGGGTCGGATATATCATCAGAATCGTTGAAAAGAATAAACGGCGCGCCGATCTCATTCGCATGGTGAACGCCGGTGTTCCTTGCCGCACCAGAGCCGTAGTTCTTATCAGAATAGATCACATGCAGCTTGTCGCCCAATTCGTTTTTCATCTTTGTGATCTCATCGTAAACATTCTGTTTTTCCGAATAATCGTCTACCATGATCAGTATCCAGTTTTCATCCGTTTGATTCTTGATAGAGGCAACGGCTTCCCTGAAAAGACGCAGCTCCAATTCATCGCCGCTGAGCTTGACCGGCATAATAAACGCCGCTGTATTCTTATCCATACTTTTCCTCCTGTTTTGACATTTGCATTTTAAAGAACGAACATTCGTCATCGTTGCACGTCCGCGCCTGAGGCAGCTTGATATCAACGTGGAATATGTGCCTTAGCTCGTTTTCGTTATCACCGTAGCAATGATATTCCGCCTTAACGCCGAGTGAACGCAGAAGCTCATAAAACGGTTCCGCCTGCACTTTGAGGAAATCTCCGAGAGCCGTCATAATGAAGCTTGGCGGAAAATCGGATATCACACGGTTTGCAAGAGCAATAGAAGCGTATTCTTCATCTGTTCCTTTGTCAGGAAAATATGCTTCCGCAAGTGAGTCAAGCAGATCCTCCTCACCGCGCACCAATCGGTAAAGTCCGCAGTTCAGGGCGACAGCCTTCGGCATAAAGCCCTCTGGAGGTCGGATCGATAATTCCCCTGCGTAGGACGGGTCGGCACACAGGCAGCAGTACAGCCCCAGCATATTTGCACCGCAGCTGTCGCCTACGGCAAATATATTGTCGGTATCAAAGCCGTAGGTATCGGTATTTTCCAATACCCATCCGAATACCATGTTTGTATCCTCCAGGGGAACGGGATGCTTGAAATCGGGAGCAAGCCTGTAATTGAAATTGACCACGGCAAAGCCCCTTTGTGCAAGGCTCATACAGTAAAACTGCATGATCTCTTTGTTTCCGTAGACCCAGCCGCCGCCGTGAATACTGACGATCACCGGCAGCCTGCCTTTTTTGTTCTTAGGGCGGTACACGTCGAGAATATTCCTTTCATGCTCACCATAACGGATATTGTCAAAGCGCTCTATATCTTCAGGCGTAGTAAGCCCCTCGCTGCGCTTTGCGTCGTCTATTGCGTTGCTTTTACAAAATTCACTTAGGGCTTGTTTGAAAAATAAAGATTGCACAAAAGCAGAAAAAGAAGTATCATAAAAACATGGATAAATATGAAACATACGAAA
>CADBPE010000122.1 GCA_902796475.1 uncultured Ruminococcus sp. | reverse complement strand
CGTTTCTGGAGATGAATAAGCAGGCTTCAAGTGCCGTGTTTCTTATAAGGGACTTTTCAATAGCCGGTGAACTCATTTTCGGAAACAAGGAAAAGAAAACTGCTCCGTCCAGGGTGATACTGAACGGAGCTTTTAAGCACATCTATCTTATACCCGAAAATGACAACGGCGATGTTCAGCTTCGTGTGCTTTGTCATCCTGCTTTTCGTGATCTGATAGATGATACCTTTGCACAGTCCTTCGGGGAATCCAATCCGAATTATAAAATCATCAATGACGGCTTTGACTCTGACGGAAAGCCTGTGCTTAATGGCTGTCACTTTGATGTTGTCCGTTTGATCAAGTTCAAACGAGGACTCCTGACTAACAATTTATCCGGCAGGATACTCTGCTATGATTTTCAAATGGAGTTTTTAGCAAAGCTGATGAAGCCTGCAAGTGTTCGGCTCAACCACATAAAGATCAGGGATGTTGAGGAGATGATCAAAACTGAAAATAATTAAAACCATATTCGGCACACTGATGGTTGCTTTCATAGTCTGTGTGCTTGGATATTTTCTCGGCTTTCTGTCGAATGTTTTCAAGGCACTGGGCAGCAAGCCATTTATTGTTCCGGAAGCGGATCCGGCGAATACCTATCGAGGTCTTTCAGACTGGGAACATCTGAGATCCGCTCTTGCAGTGGTTGGCGTGATACTGCTGATCGTGGTTTTCATCGTTATCAAGAGCAAGATCGAAAGCCGCAACCGTGACGACAGGAATTTTGATGTCAGTTAAAAAGGTACATACGGAACAGCAAAGTATCTTTCGGAACGGCAGGCAAAAAAAGCTGGTTACCGCCGACAAGGAACATTTCCTATTGAGCATTTCAAAAGGACTTCAAGCGGAAGATACGGGTATCATTTTAGGAAGGCTCCCGAACGGAAAGATCGTAATGAAAAGAGCAATACCGAAAGAGAATATGAATATGTTTGTCTGCGGTGCTCCGGGCTCCGGCAAGTCATATATGTTTGTGCGTCCGTATCTTGCGCAGTGTATACGCAGAAAGGAGTCCTTTATTTGCACGGATCCGTCAGGAGAATTGCTCGAAACAATGGGCGGCTATGCGAAGGCTTGCGGATATAAGGTCAAGGTTTTCAATCTTGTTGATCCCGAAAGATCCGACAGCTGGAATTTTACCGGTGAAGTCGGTGTCAATCAGATGCTTGCTCAGATCGCCGTTTCGACCATCATCAAAAACACGCTTGAAGGGGAACGCCCTGACCCGTTCTGGGACAACGGAGAGAAAAATCTTTTGAAATCTCTGCTGTTATACATCAATTCCGATGCTTACACGGGCAATAAAAGTCTTGGCGAATTGTACAAGCTTCTCGCTTCTGATGATTTCACAAAAAGGTACATTAGAGTGCCTGAAAAACCTTGACGAGCGTCACCCGGCGAAGCTGTCGTATAACATATATGCACAGGCTACCGAATCAGTGCAGCAGTCTTTTGCTTCCGGTCTGGCAACCAGATTACAGATTTTTCAGTCGGAAGCCATCCGCAATATGACTGCCTTCGATGATATCGACCTTACCGCACCCGGCAGGGAAAAATACGCCTATTTCGTCGTTATGTCCGATCAGGACAGTACCTATCAATTACTCTCGTCATTGCCAGCGCAGAGGTCTTGTCAGAACGGTCGGGTACGATGACGGTAGACGTATCCTCAAAATCTCAAAAGGTTGACTTTGTTCCTGAAACACAGCTGACACGGTCTGTCGGCAAGCGCCCTGTACTGACAGTTGACGAGGTTTTAAGGCTTCCGCTTGATGAGGCAGTTATCGTGCTGAGGGGCCAGAATGTTATGAAGCTCAAAAAGTATAGATTCCGCGATCATCCCGATCATTCAGCCGTTGCAAAAGCCGAGCCGATCACTATATCAAACTATTCACCGGAAATCTCCTATCGGTACGAACACACTGAAGGACAGGCAAGGTGCATGGCGTCATATTCTCCGGAACAGTTTGACAAAGAAATACCATACGAAACAGCACCGACGCCCGAACCTGAAGCCCCACAAAAAAGACCGAGGAGAAAAACCACCGGTTTGAAAATAAACGAGGAGGAATTTACATGAAGAATATCACAAACGAATTTGAAATGATCGCTCCCGCCGGCAAGCTGCCGGTCCCGATTTAGTTTTGGAAGCTATTATTTGTCGGAATGAAAAACATTTCCAAAACTAATATGGGTGCGGAGACTCTCCGCAAGGATGCAGACTTTAAGACTTATCCGCAAGGCAATGCTTACAGGAACGGTCAGGGATTTTTCAATTGATCAACAAATTGAAATGTCTGGCGTTATGGCGGAGGCTGCTGCGGCGTTTTACTTCTCGGATACAGTGCAAAAAGAGATGGAAGCTGTACGGCTTGATCTTTATGAAGCAGCTATAATCACTGCAGCGAATATGATCAAAGATCCTACTCGTGATAATCTGTGTCTGCTGACCGACACTTCTCCGGAAGACAATATCTGGGAAAATTCGAGGATGCTTACATAGAGTATTATGTCAGAAAATACAGGGAGTCGAAGGAACTTGATGATGCAGATGTAATCGGAGAGTATCCTCCGCCTCCTGATGAAATCGGATATGATGATGAATGAAAACCCGAATAAATGCAGTTATGATCGCATTATTTCTTGCCGCCGCAGCGATTTTTTCTTCCGGATGTCAGGGCGGCAATACAACTGACATTCCGGCTGATACGGCTTCTGCTTCTTCTGCTGCGGCTGAGACTGAACCGTCATTGACAGGATCAGCCGGAGATACGGATAAAAGCAAATACTCCGAAGTTTCCGAAGTTCCGTTTGAAAAAACATCGGAAACACCCTCCGCGACGCCGTCGGAGCCCGTAAAAAGCGGCAAAAATAAAGCTTCCGATCTCCATTCTGAAAATGAAGCTTCTGATGAGAACGGGGATGGAAGCAAAACGGAAAGCGCGGAAAACCATTCTGAAAACAGCCAGAACCAGCGCCTTCCGGAAAACTCTTCAGAAGAGAGCATGGCGGAAACACATGGGATCTCCTCAGAAAAGACTGAAAGTTCTGTTTTTCAAACGGAGATCAGTGACACTCCAAGCTCTGTTTCAAGAGCAGATGATCCTGCTCAGGGATCTCAACCGGAAAGCAGCGTGGTATCTGCTCCTCAGCCGTCCTTTTCTCCGATAGAAGCTGAATCTGTCAGTCTCAATACTCATCAGCTTACAATGACTGTCGGTGAAAGAATACAGCTTTCGGCAGTTATTTTTCCTGCTGATACAGAGGATCGTCAGCTCACATGGTACTGGTCTGATACAAGCGTTATCACCATGAATGAGCAGGCTGCTGTAACCGCAGTCGGTGCAGGTTCGGCAACAATTACAGTAATAACAAACAATGGCAGGCAGGACACCTGCAAGGTCATTGTCAAGGAAAAAGAGCAGCCCAAACCGCCGGAACGATCAGAAGCGGAAGCGTCAAATACCGAGGAGATCGCCGGTATAGGCCACCAATATGCTGCCTATTATTCTCCTTATGACTGGGATGCAGTCATAGCCGATCTTCGCAGTGTCGGAGAAAAACAGTACGGCATGACCTGGGAGGACAGCCTATGGGTCAGAAACTGCGGACGTGAGTGGGGCAGTAAATATGATGACCAATGCGGATACGAAATTGAAAACGGCTTCTATCACGGCAATTGTCAGTTTGGATTTCCGGTAACAAACACGGAATCCGCCGATGGAGAAAGGCTCAGAAATTCCTGCCTGCATATGTTTATCATGCTTCAAAGGAATCTTGAAAAAAGCAATGATCTGATGAGTTATACTGAGTTTAAAATTGCAGTTGAAGATGTCGGAATCAACGACAACTGCGAACAGGAATACTGGATATATCTCCTTCACACATAAAATCGAATAGCTGCGATCCACGCGGATGCTTATGCCGATGTAAGTCAGACATAACGCATCTGCTTTTTTATATATAAAAAACTAAAGGAGCGATATTAATGGTCAGAACGAAGCTTAACAGGTTCACATCCATGCTGCTTTCGATCATCATGATACTTTCATCCTTCTCTGTATTAACGGCTATTAAAGCCGATGCGGCAGAGAACGGCGTTAAAGTAGATATGACGGAAACAAACATTAAATGGGCCAAAACAGTAACATTTTACGAGCCGTACAGCAAACAGAACTGGACATACTGGCAGGGTCAGATACGGCATACTTTACGGATAAGGTCAACAGGAAAGGTCGCATATTGCGTTCAGCCGGGCACCTATATGTATGACTTCGTTCTTGGAGAAACGCCGACGCTTTCAACCGGACAGGCCAATGCGTAGGATGAATTGGGTGATGAAAAGAAAAGTGCTGTCAAGCTTGTACTGTATTTCGGTTATCCCAACAAAAACATCCGTCTGTCAGGCAGTGCGGCAGAGCAGGAAATTGCAACGCAGCTTATTATCTGGGAAATCGTTTGCGGCTACCGTGACCCGAACAATTACAGCCTGACTGATCCAAGATTTGCACAGGGCATGTTCGGAAACAATTATGCACAGAATTCCTGTGTCTATTCCCCTTATAATCAGATCATAGATGCAATGATCGGATATAACAGAATTATGAGTTTTGCCAATAAGAATATAACTCAGGCTAATGCGTACACAATAGATTGGGACGGCACAAAATACAGTCTGACATTAACGGATAAGAACAGTGTTCTTGGCAAGTACACTTTGACCTGTACCAATCCCAATGTCAAGCTGAATGTTTCCGGCAATCAGCTTACGACAGCTTCCGCCTCACCCATAAGCGGCTCTGTGATCGTCAAGGCGAAAACCACGATCAGCAGTGAATCAAACAATATTATTGCTTACGGTCATTACAGCAAGGAAATCCAGGAGGTCATTGACCAGAGCACCGGCGATCTGCCCGATCCGGTCTATACGTATTTTAGTCTGAAAACACAGGTGACCGGATCACTTAAAGTCGCAAAGCAGTTCAAAAGCATAGACGGAGCTGACCTTGCTATGGTCGAAACCGAGCTGCTGAACAACACTGAATTCAAGATCCAGAACTCGGCAGGCAAATACATCAAGGCCTCATATCCCGGAAGCGGTACAGTCTATTCCTATGCGGGCTATGTCGGCAGTGCATCTGACGGCACTGATTTTACTGCAAAGAAAAACGGCTCATCCTTCCTGTTTGAAGTCAACAAGCTGCCTGCGGGTACTTACACCATTACCGAACAGGATACAAGCCTTACCGGATTCTCGGCAAGAGGTTCAAGATCCGTTAAGGTTTCCGTTACAGCCAACAATTCCGGCGGCATAAAAACAGTAAGCTTTGAAAACCAGCCCAATCAGCTTGTTATCAACAAGATATTCAGGAAATACGGCGCCGTGACCGATGATGACTACAAGGATATTTCCGTTGAGGTCACTCAGAACAATTCGGCTGTGCCGATCAAAGCGGTCTGCATTGATACCTCAAACAATGTCTATCAGTATGTATCGCAGCCAAAGGACAGTATTTATTCCGGTAAGGTTATTACCGATCAGCTCATATTCTACAATCCACAGGACGCTGAATTTTATAAACACACCGATAACAGGCAATATTTATCTTGAGAAAGCCGATGAAAAAACCAGGGAACTGCTGTCCGGTGCGGAGTTTACCGTTTACAGCGATACCAACGGCAATGGTGTATACGATTCAAACGACACCTTTGCGACCGGCTATATCATTTCCGTTGATGAACAGGGCAGCACGGTATATGAACCGCACAGCACACTTGTTGAGATAACGGAAACAGCAGAAGATGAAAACGGTATGCCTGTAACAAAAGGTACAGGCTGCTACGAGCTTTATAACCTTGAAAAAGGAAAGTATGTCCTTTTGGAAACCAAAACGCCTGTCGGCTATGTTACCGAACAGAAACAGTTCGCTTTTGAGATTCAAGAGGATGGTCAGCTTGTCCACATCTATGAAAATGACGGCAAGCCGGTCATCGGTGACGGTTCTGAAATGATAGACGGTGAAGACGAACAGTTTGTTTATAACACGCCGATTTTCGGAAGCCTATATCTGCACAAGACAGATGAGAACAATAAAGAAAGACTTTCGGGCGCTGTTTTCCATGTATGGAAGGATGACGGAAGCGGTAAGCTGAATACCAAAAAGGATATTCTTTGCGGCAGTATGACCGAACTGAAAAACGGCGAAGGCAAGGGCAGCGGAGAATACGAAATGAACGATCTGCCATACGGCACCTATTTCGTTACCGAGG
>CADBPE010000121.1 GCA_902796475.1 uncultured Ruminococcus sp. | reverse complement strand
CGATTTCGCGGTGCAGAGCCTGCACTCCCGATTTCGCGGTGCAGAGCCTGCACTCCCGATTTCGCGGCGGCAGTTTACCCACTGCGGAAAGATACGCATCGCGGCTGCTGCTGTCTTCCAACCGCGAGCGGTCAAGTTTCGGACTGTTTGTCTTACAGCGCGAAATCGGCACCGGCGGCTCGCCGGCGCGAATTTGGTATTTTATAGCGAATATCTTTCCGCAAGATATTCGTCGTAGGATTCCGTAACATCACGGATACCGTCCTTTTCAAGAACGATGATCCTGTTTGCAACGGTAGAAATAAATTCATGGTCGTGCGACGTGAACAGGACTACTCCCTTGAAGTTCTGAAGTCCCTTGTTGACGGCTGTGATAGATTCCAGATCAAGATGATTGGTCGGCTGGTCAAGTATCAGACAGTTTGCGCCGAACATCATCATTCTTGAAAGCATGCAGCGCACCCTCTCGCCGCCCGAAAGCACGTTTACAGGCTTGAAAACATCATCTCCTGAGAAAAGCATCCTGCCAAGGAAGCCTCTCAGATAAGTGTCGGTATCATCATTGCCCCTTACATACTGACGTATCCAGTCGATTATACTCATCTCGTTGCCGTCAAAAAAGGCTGTGTTATCCTTCGGGAAATATGACTGTGATGTGCTTATGCCCCATTTGAAGGTACCCTCGTCAGGCTCCATGTGTTCGGTGATGATCTCAAAAAGGGCAGTCACGGCATTTTCGTTTTCGCAGAGGAAGGCTACCTTGTCGGTGCGCTCTATCCTGAACGAAACATTGTCCAGCACCTTTTCGCCGTCTATCGTCTTTGTCAGACCCTCAACGGTAAGCACCTCCTTGCCGACCTCCCTGTCCATAGTGAAGCCCACAAAGGGATACCTTCTGCTGGACGCCGGCAGTTCCTCAACGGTAAGCTTATCAAGCAGCTTTCTTCTTGACGTAGCCTGCTTGGATTTGGACTTGTTCGCCGAAAACCGCTGGATAAAGCTTTGCAGCTCCTTGATCTTTTCCTCGTTCTTCTTGTTCTGCTGCTTTATCATAGCCTGAATGAGCTGTGAAGACTCATACCAGAATTCATAGTTGCCCACATACATCTTTATCTTGTTATAGTCGATATCTACCATGTGTGTGCAGACGGTGTTAAGGAAGTGTCTGTCATGCGATACAACAATGACAGTACCCTCATAATCCATGATGAAATCCTCAAGCCATGCGATAGCCTTAACGTCAAGATCATTGGTAGGTTCATCGAGAAGTATTATCTCAGGATTGCCGAAAAGCGCCTGAGCAAGCAGCACCTTGACCTTTTCATTGCCGGTGAGAGCGCTCATGACGGAGTAAAGTATCTCCTCCGGCAGACCAAGACCCTGAATAAGCTTTGATGCGTCACTCTCAGCCTCCCAGCCGTTCAACTCGGCAAATTCTGCTTCAAGCTCGGACGCCCTTATGCCGTCCTCATCGGAAAAATCGGGTTTATTGTAGATAGCATCCTTTTCCTTCATAATATCATAGAGCTTTTTGTTGCCGTAGATCACGGTATCCAGGACCGTATACTCGTCAAAGGCAAAGTGATCCTGTTTCAGCACCGACATTCTTGTATTTTCGGGAATAATAACCTCGCCCTTTGTAGGCTCCAGATCGCCCGAAAGCACCCTGAGAAATGTGGATTTGCCTGCGCCGTTTGCTCCGATAATGCCGTAGCAGTTCCCATCGGTAAATTTCAGGTCAACATCCGAAAACAGCGGTGTTCCGCTGAAATTGACAGATACGTTTGATACTGTTATCATTATTTCTTTTCTCCTTTATATCTTTTCTTTTATCCCTGTGACGGGCTGTTTTCCCAGTCGTATTCTCTCAGTCTGCCAAAGTTCTGCAGTTCCGGATAATCCCACTGCCGAAGTATCTCATAGACGGCAATTGCCACCGAATTGGAAAGATTAAGGCTCCTTATATCTGTGAGCATAGGTATCCTGACGGCAGTATCGGGATTTGCAAACAGCAGCCATTCCGGAAGACCCCTGGTTTCCTTGCCGAAAACTATATAGCAGTTATCGGGATAGCTTATGTCGGTATAGGCTCTCGGCGCCTTTGTGGAAAAGTAATAAAAGGTTCCGTCCTTGTTTCTGGCAAAGAAGTCGTCAAGATTTTCGTAATATGTTATATCAAGGTAATGCCAATAGTCCAGACCGGCGCGTTTAAGGTGCTTATCCGTAGGAGTAAATCCCATCGGCTTTACTATATGCAGACGCGCTCCGGTAGCGGCGCACGTTCTTGCGATATTTCCGGTATTCTGCGGTATTTCAGGCTCTACAAGCACAACATTCAGTACAGACATTTTTCTTTCCTTACTTTCTTTTCTCATTAAGTATTAACCTGAATCCGTGAAACTCAAATAGATGGAATAGCGGAAATCAAGATAAACAGAATTTTATAATCAAAAAATATATTCTTTGTATATCACCAAATGGGTGCCGGCAAGCTGCCGGTCACTTGTTCGCGTTATCAGAAAAACTGACCGAAAATGCACTGCTCGCAGTTGGAAGGCAGTAAGAACCGCGATCGGTTTATTTCAGCATGAGTAAACTAACATCGCGAACACGGGTGCGGCAGCTTGCCGCCTTAAAACAAATTCTGCTCCACTGAGCGGATCTTGAGAGCCGGTCGGTGGAGCGGTGATAGATCAATATTTGCGGAAACGATTGTAGCGCAGCTCTATGAGCCTTTCGGGATCAATTGCCTGCTTCTTCTCAAAGGTCTCTGCAATGAGATTTTTCAGACTGTCAAACAGCCTGCTCTCTATATCCTTCGGCTCGCGGATTATGCGCTCGATAACGCCTAATTTGAAAAGATCCTGAGCCGTGAGCTTCAGACATTCTGACGCCTCCGCCGTCTTGCTCGAATCCTTCCAGAGAATGCTTGCGCATCCCTCGGGCGAAATAACGGAATAAATGGCATTTTCAAGCATCCAGACCTCATCTGCAACGGCAAGAGCCAGTGCACCGCCGCTGCCTCCCTCTCCTATGAAAATAGAAAGTATTGGGGTGCGCAGTGTCATCATTTCCATAAGGTTCTCTGCAATAGCCTGACCCTGACCTCGCTCCTCTGCGCCAATGCCGCAGTAAGCTCCGGATGTGTCTACAAAGCAGATAACAGGACGATGAAACTTTTCCGCCTGCTTCATCAGTCTGAGAGCCTTTCTGTATCCCTCGGGATGAGCGGAACCGAAGTTGCGGTCCATTCGTTCTTTAAGGTTCCTGCCCTTTTCAAGTCCTATTACCGTGACAGGCTTGCCTTTTAACTCGGCTATACCGCCGATGACCGCCTTATCATCGGCAAAGCGCCTGTCTCCGTGAAGCTCAAAAAAGCTGTCTCCGAATATCCTGCGGATATAATCAACAGACGTCGGCCTGTCGTTAGCTCTGGCAGCAGTAACATGATCATACGCGCTCATCGTCAGATACCTCCCCGGAATTTGTTTCGGTATGCAGTCTAATAAGCTTTGCAAGTGTTTCCTTCATGTCCTTGCGCTGCACTACCGCATCAATAAAGCCCTTTTCAAGAAGGAACTCGGCGGACTGGAAGTCCTTGGGCAGCTTCTGACGTATCGTCTGCTCGATGACCCTTGGTCCGGCAAAACCGATAAGCGCCTTTGGCTCGGCAAGAATGATGTCGCCCTCCATAGCAAAGCTTGCGGTAACGCCGCCGGTGGTCGGATCGGTAAGAACAGTAATATAAAGAAGTCCTGCGTCGCTGTGGCGTTTTACTGCGCCGCTGGTCTTTGCCATCTGCATAAGCGAAAGTATGCCCTCCTGCATTCTGGCGCCGCCGGAAACCGTAAAGATTATCACGGGCAGCCTGTGAACGGTAGCGTACTCAAATGCTCTGGTTATCTTTTCGCCGGTCACCGTACCCATCGAGCCCATCATAAACTGTGAGTTCATAACGGCAATAACGGTGCTTTCACCGCATATTTTGCCTGTACCTGTAATGACCGACTCATTTTCTCCGCTGCTGAGCTTTGCGCTTTTGAGCTTTTTCTCATAGTCGGGAAAATCTATTTTGTTTACGGATACCATTTCCGCATCCATTTCGCGGAAGCTGTCCTCGTCCACTGTCATTTCCACACGCTGACGCGCGGCAATGCGAAAATGATAGTTACAGTTCGGGCAGACCTTATGGTTATCCATAAGATCAGACGACAATACCGCATTTTTACACACGGGACATTTTATCCAAAGCTCCTCAGGGATATAAGGATGATTCTCCGCAAATGCGCCCTGATTTTCAAGCTCATTTTTCGGTTTAAGAAAATTAAAAAAATCCGGCAATTTTTACACCTGCCTGTTTTTCATAGTGATACGGGGAGTGTCCGGGAAATTCTCATTAAACATCCCGTTCTCTGCGGCAAAACGCCGCTGACGCCCCCCGAAAGCTTATTCTTATGATCTGTGCTAAACGCTTACCCTTTTTTCTTTTCTGCGCGCAAACGGCGTTCTTCCATAAAATTGGTAGTATATTCTCCCGAAACAAATTCTGGGTCTGAAAGGATATCTATGTGAAGATCGCGGTTGTGCTTTATGCCGTTAATGGTCAGTTCGCTCAGCGCCATCTTCATCTTTCGGATAGCAAGTTCTCTTGAACGCGCCTGTACGATAAGCTTGCCTATCATTGAGTCATAATAGGGCGGTACGGTATAATTCTGATAGATAGCCGTATCGAACCTGACACACGGTCCGCCGGGAATATGTATGAAATCCAGCGTACCGCAGCTCGGACGGAAATTATGCTCGGCGTCCTCGGCGTTTATACGGCACTCAATGGCATTTCCGTGAAGGTATACTCTGTCCTGTGTCACCGTAAGCTTTGCGCCGGACGCAATGCGTATCATCCACTGCACTATATCAATGCCCACAACCATCTCCGTAACAGGATGCTCGACCTGAAGACGGGTGTTCATCTCCATAAAATAGAAATTTTTATCCTTATCAAGAAGGAACTCAACAGTTCCGGCATTTTCATAATTTACTGCCTTGGCTGCCTTAACGGCGGCCTCCATCATTCTTTTTCGAAGATCGGGAGTGAGCGCCGGCGAAGGACATTCCTCTATGAGCTTCTGGTTCTTTCTCTGTACCGAACATTCACGTTCACCAAGACAAACCACATTTCCGTACTTGTCGCAAAGCAGCTGCATTTCAATGTGCTTTACGGGGGTAAGGAACTTCTCCATATAAACTGCGCCGTCGCCGAATGCACTCTGAGCCTCGGCTCTTGCGGAGTTAAAAGCGTTGTCAAAGTCCTCGATACGGTCAACACGCCTTATGCCTCTGCCGCCGCCGCCCGAACGAGCCTTTACAAGCAGCGGGAAGCCTATTTCAGCTGCCTTTTTTCTTGCCTCGTCAATATCATCTATAACATCGCTTCCTGGGGTAACAGGCACGCCTGCCTCCTTCATAGTCTTACGGGCAGCGTCCTTATCTCCAAGACGTTCTATCATAGCAGAGGACGGACCGATAAACTCGATGTTGCACTTTTCGCAGAGCGACACAAATTTTGCATTTTCGGAAAGCAGGCCATAACCCGGATGTATTGCCTGCGCCCCCGATACAACGGCGGTTTCAAGTATTGCTGCCATATTAAGGTAGCTGTCAGCCACCTGAGGTCCGCCTATGCAATAGCTTTCGTCAGCCATACTGACGTGGAGAGCATCCTTATCCGCCTGAGAATAGACCGCAACGGTCGATATCCCCATTTCGCGGCATGCGCGGATAATTCTTACCGCTATTTCGCCCCT
>CADBPE010000120.1 GCA_902796475.1 uncultured Ruminococcus sp. | reverse complement strand
GCTGCACGAGCTGCGCCGATACCTGCACCGTAAGCAAGTGCAACGTCAAGGCAGTGACCTGTAGCATCCTGATATACAGCAACAAGAGCAGGTGTACCCTTGCCCTCAACATACTCTGAACGTACTGTGTGGCCGGGAGCCTTGGGTGCGATCATGAATACGTCAACATTTGAGGGAGGAACGATCTGCTTGAAGTGGATGTTGAAACCGTGTGCAAAAGCGATAGCCTTGCCCTCGGTGAGGTTGGGAGCGATATCGTTCTTGAAGATATCAGCCTGCTTCTCATCAGGAGTAAGGATCATGATGACGTCAGCCTTCTGTGTAGCCTCTGCGGTGGTGTAGACCTCGAAGCCGAGCTCTTTGACGTGATCCCAGCGCTTGCTGCCCTTGTAAAGACCGATGATAACGTTTACGCCGCTGTCACGAAGGTTCAGAGCGTGAGCGTGTCCCTGGCTGCCGTAGCCGATGATGGCAACGGTCTTGCCCTTCAGCTGGTTGATGTCGCAATCTGCGTCATAATAAGTTTTTGGCATTGTAAATTACCTCCAAAGTAATTTTACGGGCAGCAGTCTTTTATTAGTGCGCCTTTACCGCACCGGGCGCTGCCTGTTTAAAATGTATTTTTATGAAATTCGTTAGACCGTCATTTGCGGGATACAGCGGAATCCTTTTCGATAGCGACTGTTCCGGTTCTGACGATCTCACGGATGCCATACGGTTTAAGAAGATCCGTCAGCGTTTCAAAGCGCTCCTGAGTATCTGCAAACTGCAGAGTCATGGTGTTAAGAGAAACGTCAACGATCTTTGCGTCCATCAGCTCGGAAATTTTCATGATGTCGAGTCTCTGCTTTGCAGGACAGCTTACCTTTATGAGAGAAAGCTCACGGCTGATGAATTCGTCTTTTGCAAAGGTGCGCACCTTGATAACGGGTATGACCTTGTTGAGCTGCTTTTCAAGCTGCTCTATCACATATTCGTCGCCATCCGCTACAATGGTGATGCGTGAAAATCTCGGATCCTCGGTGATGCCCACCGCAAGACTGTCTATATTGAAGCCTCGTCTTGAGAACAGACCGGATACCTTTGAGAGTACGCCGGCATGGTTCTCTACAAGTACGGAAAGTGTGTATTTCATGCTCTGCCTCCTTATCTCGACGGTGTGCCGGGGTGTACGTTGCAAACAAGCAGGAAGGGCTTATCGCTGCCGAGCATTTTCTTTGCGTATGCCTCGGCTTCCTCATTATCGGAAACAAAAGCGGACTCTATGCCGTAGGCTTCGGCTATACGCTTGAAATCCGGAGTATCGTCAAGCTCGGTAACGGCGTAGCGGCTGTTGTAGAAAACATCCTGAAGCTCGTGTACCATGCCGAGGACCGTGTTGCGCATTACGATGATCTTGACATTCAGACCGTTCTGCACGATAGTCGCAAGCTCGTTGAACATCATCTGGAAGGAACCGTCGCCGCATACGGCAACAACATCTCTTTCGGGACGCGCAAACTTTGCGCCTATGGCAGCCGGTACGGAATAGCCCATTGTTCCCATGCCGCCGGAGGTGAAGAAGCGGCCGTCGGAAAGCTTGCAGCTGTTGGCGCACCATATCTGGTTCTGACCAACGTCTGCGATAAGTATTGCCTTCGGACGCATCATGCCGGAAAGCTTTTCAAGAAAGCTCTTTGGCTCAACATAGCCGTCAAATTTCTTGTATGGAGCGGCAAATTCCTTTTTCCACCGCTCAACACTCTCGAGCCATTCGGCAGGAGCGGTATAGTCAACATCCTTTAGCATGGCGGTCATTACGTTATTGATGTCGCCGACTATGGGGATATTGGTCTTCATGTTTTTGCCTATCTCTGCGGGGTCGATATCTATATGGATGACCGTTGTGCGCTCAATTACCTGATCGGGTGAGGAAACTGACCTGTCTCCTACACGAGCGCCGCATACGATGATAAGATCGGAATCGTGTATGACCTTATTGGCTGCCTTCTTGCCGTGTGAGCCTATCATGCCGACATAGAGCGGGTCATCAGAAGGCATGGTGCCTATACCCATCATTGTAGAGATAACGGGGATATTCGTTTTACTGACAAATTCCCTGAATTTGAGCTTGGCTCCCGAAGTGAGCACACCGCCGCCCGCCACGATCACAGGACGCCTGGCTTGTGAAAGAATATCAAGTGCGCGCTTTATCTGCATGGGGTGTCCCGAAACACTGGGCTTATAGCCGATGATGTTTACCTTTTCGGGATATACGAATTCTTCCACCTCAGCCTGCTGCACGTCTACGGGAACATCAATAAGCACAGGACCGGGTCTGCCGGTAGAAGCGATATGGAAAGCCTCTTTGAATATTGTGGGCAGGTCGGCTGCATTTTTCACCAGATAGCTGTGTTTTACAAAGGATTCGCAGGCGCCGGTGATATCGGCCTCCTGGAAAACGTCACGGCCGAGCTGGTCGCTTTTTACCTGACCGGTGATAGCCACTATCGGGATAGAATCCATATAGGCGGTAGCTATGCCTGTTATCATATTAAGTGCGCCGGGGCCGGATGTAGCGACGCACACACCCACTTTGGAAAGCGCTCTGGCATATCCGCTGGCAGCGTGCGCGGCGTTCTGCTCCTGACGTACAAGAACCGCCTTGATATCTGTATCATACAGTTTATCGAAGAAGGGGCAAATAACGGCGCCCGGATATCCGAAGACGATCTCCACACCTTCTTCCTGAAGGCATTTTACCATAATTTCAGCTCCGTTTATCATAGAACTCCTCCTTTCATATAACAACAATTATATCATTATGAAAAAAACGTGTCAAGACAAAAACTCTAAAACTTCACAATGTCATCAACTTAAACAAAGCAAAAACACAAAAGTTTTGTTCAAGTCTTTTCAGATGCCGGACTGCACTGCTCACGACTGAAAGGCAGCAATAACCGCGATCGGTTTATTTTATGTCAGAGCAAACTGCCAGCGCGAACAAGGGTGCGGCAGCTTGCCGGCGCAGAGCCTGCGCTCCCGTATTAGTTTTTGAAACTTTTTTCATTCCGACAGTAACAGCTTTCCAGAACTGCACTGCTCACGACCGGAAAGCAGTAAGAACCGCGATCGGTTTATTTTATGTCAGAGCAAACTGCCAACGCGAACAAGGGAGCGGCAGCTTGCCGCCGCCGCCAAGTGTAAATGATAACATAAAATAAATGGCTTTGAGTTCAATGTTATGCAAAAAAACGATTGACAATTTTCTCTGATATTTTATAATTATAGTGTGGTATTGTAAAATCATGAACTTGAAATATTGAGAAAATTCTGCACATTTCACATATTTCCGTACCTGTACCAATTCTGGCATTGAGGATAGTGAGAAAATGAGAGTCATTACGGGTTCCTGCAGAGGACGAAGGCTCGTTTCGCCAAGCGGCGACGATGTTCGTCCTACAACCGATAACGTTAAGGAGTCGGTATTCAGTATAATACAGTTCTCGGTTGAGGGCAGAAGCTTTCTCGATGCCTTTGCCGGTTCGGGACAAATGGGTATAGAGGCTCTGAGCAGAGGCGCTGCCGCAGCTGTGTTTATTGACAACAGCCGCAGGTCTCTTGATGTGGTGAAAAAAAATCTGGAGCTTACAGGTCTTGCGGGAAAAGCTAAGACGGTGAGCGCCGATACCATTTCATACCTTTCATCGTGCAGGGAAAAATTCGATATCGCTTTTCTTGACCCGCCTTATAAAACGGGGCTCTTGCAGAGAGCTTTAGAGCTTCTGCCAAGAGTGATGAACGAAAGCGGCTATATCATCTGCGAGCATCCGGACGATGAGGAACTGCCGCAGAAAACAGGAAGTTTTATTATTAAAAAAAGCTATAAGTACGGTAAAATCAGGATCACCGTATATTCTGGCGAGAATGTGGAGGGCTTATGACAACTGCAATATATCCCGGAAGCTTCGATCCCGTTACGGTGGGTCATCTTGATATTGTCAGACGCGCATCAAAGCTGTTTGACAGAGTAATTGTTGCCGTATTGGTGAACATGGAAAAGAGGCCCTGGTTCACGATAGACGAAAGGACGGAGCTGCTCAAAAAGGCAACGAAGGATATCCCGAATGTGGAGATCGCTTCGTTTGACGGTCTGCTGGTGGATTTTGCGGCACAAAAGAACGCATCGGCAATAGTCAAGGGTCTGCGGGCAGTTTCCGATTTTGAATATGAATTTCAGATGGCGCTTACCAACCGCAAGCTGGACGACAGCATTGAAACGGTGTTCCTTACCAGCAGCGCCGAGAATATGTTCCTCAGCTCGAGCATTGTAAAGCAGGTCGGACTGCTTGGCGGAGACATAGACGCCTTTGTGCCCGAATGTATAAAAGACGAGATACTTATGAGGATCAAACAAAGGATCAAAAAATGACAGCGCTGCATAATCAGGCAGTCAAAACGTGTTTTGGGGAAGAAAGGGAGTAAAGCGGAATGAAACTGGAAATGCTGATCGATGAGCTGCAGGAAATTCTTGACAATTCGTTCAAGATGCCTTTGAGCGGCGGCAAAAGAGTGGTAAATACCGAGCGTATGCAGGAAATAGTGGAGGAGCTTCGCACGAATACTCCTCAGGAGGTGCGCCAGGCAAAGATAGTCAACGCCGAAAGGAGCAGCATCCTTGCAAAATCTAAGCAGGAGGCTGAGATTATTGTCCAGCAGGCTGAGGAGAGAGCCAAGGCAATGGTCGAGCGCAGTGAGATAACAAGACAGGCGCAGATAAAGGCAAACGAGATAATCGCCAAGGCAAACGAGGAGGCCGCAAAGATAAAGCAGGCGGCTAATCAATATATTGACGGCATGATGAAAAAGGCTGATGATGAGCTTTCGGCAAATCTTGCCGCGCTGAAAAAGACAAGACAGAACCTTAAGGCGTATCAGTCCAAGGGCAGCGTGCCGGCCAAGAATCCTCCGCCGAGGAAATCGGCGCCTAAAAATGAGGATTAACAGACCTTATACGGGTATTATAATAGCGGAACCTCAGTAAAGGGGGAACAAAATGAAAAAGATAGTTTCCAATACGCTGTATGTTTTGTTTGTCGGGTTTGCGCTTACGCTTATAGTTGCCTGCATTATGCTTATCATAAATATTTCCAAGGGTGAAGGACAGAGCTTCAATGATATTGAGGCTGTACAGCTCAGCGGTTCTGCGGATGAGAATATTGCTTTTGCGCATATCTCAAACGAGGTGCTGAGCGAGTCATCGGGGAATTATCAGCAGGTGTCGGTGCAGTTCGGTTATGATGCTCTGCGCAATGAGAAGAAGGAATATCTTTACAACCACCTGATGACCGGTATATACACCGTTTCAAACGACGCCGACGTCAACGGCAGATACCGTCTTTCAAGAATAAGGGTACACAACTACAAGCTCTCGGAGTTTGATATCCGTGAGGTAGTAAACGCCTTTATTTATGACAACCCGCAGTATTTCTGGATAGAGAATCTTTTCGGATACGCTTATGCGGGCGACGATACTATTGTGGAATTTTATTCTGTGCTTTCGGCAAGCGAATGCAACAGGTATATCAAGCGTTTTAACGATAGAGTTGAGGAATTTCTCTCAAAGGTCGAAAAGGGCAAGACGGCATATCAGCGTGAAAAGCTGATACACGATCTTATACTCAAAAGCTGCACCTATAAAACCGGTGTAAAAAGCTCTGCCGACGGCTGGGAATACTTTACTGCTTACGGCGCTCTGGTAAACGGTGAGGCTGTATGCGAGGGCTATGCCAAGGCCATGCAGGTGCTGCTTACAAGGGTAGGAGTGCAGTGCAGCATGATAAGAGGAGATGCCGGCGGAGTTTCTCATATGTGGAATGTAGTGGAGCTTAACGGCGAGTGGTACCATGTGGATCCGACATGGGACGACAACGAGAACGACAATGTTCCGAGCTATGAATATTTCAATGTTCCGACAGAACAGATAGTCAAGAACCATACTATCTGTGATGATGTTTACACTGTGACAAATACGGCAAATGACGAGGAAATAGACCCGCTTGTGAAGTATAACTTTTATGTGCCGATGTGTACATCAAGAGAGATGAACTATTATCAGGTCGAGGGTATACTTATCCGCCGGCTGGACAAGGCTGCGGAAGAAGCTCTGACGGATCTGATAAAGCTCAAGGTAGAAAACGGCGAGCCGTATATTCCGATACGTTTCGGTACGGAGCTGCCTTATATCGAATATGTAAACAAGCTGTTTCATGAGTCGCCGTACCTGTTCTATTATTGTCTGGAAAACGTGAATAACGGTCTGAGCAAGGACAAGCAGGCTGACGCAGCAAGTGTATTTCTTTTGAAGAATGAGGATTTCAGGACACTGCGTGTAAGACTGAGTTACGGCGAGGGATAAACAAGCCTTATCTGCTCACGGTTGGAAGATAGTTCCAACCGTGAGCAGTTTATTTTTGTCAGAGCAAGCTATCATTTCAAAAGATGTGCTTCAGAATTATTATCAATACTATTTGTTAAGGAAAGATAGTCCGCGCTGCTGTTCGCAGCGTAAAAATATCTCATGACCGAAACAAGGGGACGCCCTATTGCGCAGGGCGTCCCCTCTCAAAAAACAGTCCACCGGACTGTTTTTTGATTCACCCCT
>CADBPE010000119.1 GCA_902796475.1 uncultured Ruminococcus sp. | reverse complement strand
GGTGAAAGCTCATTAAGCTCCTTGCAATACTCGTTCTTTGCTGTAAGAACGAGGTTGTCGACAATGGCATTTTTCTTCATCTTTTTGTCATCCTCCAGCCTTCTGTATATTTTTGCCAAATTATAAAGCCTTTTAGTGATCGCAGGAGTAATTGCTCCTTCCTTCATTCTCCATGTCCAGTTGCCGCCCAGTGTGGAAGGCTCGTTCATTCTTGCCTCGCCGCCGAGACCGAGAATATCCTGCATCTGAACTATGGCATAATCACTGACACTTGCATAAGCGGTGCGGATGAAGCCCCAGTTGTAGCCCTCAAGCTTGTTAAGACCGCAGTACTGCTTTGCAAACTCAAAGTCCTTTCTCTTGCATTTGCTCAGCCAGCCCATGATGGTATCGTTATCGTGGGTACCGGTGTAGCACACGCTGTTGCTTGTGTAGTTATGAGGCAGATAGTTGCTGTCCTCCTTGGAATCGAAAGCAAACTCCAGTATCTTCATTCCGGGATAGCCGGAATCCTTGAGCAGCTTTTCTACTCCGGGAGTCATGTGTCCGAGATCCTCTGCGATGATCGGAACATCTCCAAGACGCTCTCTCATCTTCCAGAAGAACTTCATGTTAGGACCGTCTATCCACTCGCCGTTTATGGCGGTTTCGGAGCCGTAGGGAATAGCATAGAACTGATCGAACGCTCTGAAATGGTCAATTCTTGTTATATCGAACATTCTTGCGGCGCCTTCAACACGTCTGATCCACCAATCGAAGCCTGTTTCCTCAAGATAGATCCAGTCATAGAGCGGGTTGCCCCAGAGCTGACCTGTCTCGGAGAAATAATCTGGGGGACATCCGGCTACGCAGACAGGCTTTCTTTCGTCGTCGAGCCAGAACACCTCAGGATTAGCCCAGGTATCAGCGCTGTCCATAGCAACATAGATAGGCATATCGCCGAAGAGCTTTACGCCGTTATCGTTGGCATACTGCTTGAGCTCTCTCCACTGCTTATAGAACAGGAACTGAACGAACTTCCAGAACATTACGTCCTCATAGAGGTAGTTCAGATAGTGTCTGATGGTATCGGGGTTTCTGTATTTGATCAGATGATCCGGCCATTCGGGCCATGCCTTATCGTCAAACAGCTTTTTGACTGACATATAAAGGGCATAGTCGGTGAGCCAGCGATCCTCGTCACGCATGAAATCCCAGTATTCCTGCTGATTTCTTGTCTTAAAGTTCTCATACGCCTGTCTGAGCACCTTAAAACGCTCGTTGTAGATCTTTTCATAATCCACATACTGATCGTTGGAACCCCAGTCGATCTTTCTGAGATCCTCCTTGTTAAGGAGCTCCTCCTCGCAGAGCTTGTCAAGATCGATAAGGTAGGGATTGCCTGCATAGGTCGAGAAAGACTGATAAGGCGAATCACCGTAGCTTGTAGGACCTACAGGCAAAAGCTGCCAATACTGCTGACCCGAAGCCTTCAGGAAGTCAACGAAGTCATACGCCGCCTGACCCATGGTACCTATACCATAGGGAGACGGAAGGGATGTGATGGGCATCAGGATGCCCGCACTTCTTGCCATTTGCAAATCATCTCCAATCCGAATTATTATTTCTCAGCGCATTTTTGGCGCAGAAGCTTATGGGGATTATTATTCATTACACATTTTAACATAATTATTTTTGTTTATCAATACTTTTTCACACATTTTTACAATAATTTATGATTATTTATTGATATATTTATGTCATTTGTTGCAATGAGGTCTCCAAAAGAACATTTTTTGAGAAATCCGGATTTTCAGGCAGCATATATGATGATCTGCGCGCCACTCTCCGGCGCAAAGTGCCTTATGCCGTTATGCTGATGCGAGAAAAACTGACTCTTTCAGCATTCACAGCTCTAAAAGAGCTTCATATCCCAGAAAAAGGGCGCATGCCGCAGCGATATTTCTTATCTTTTCACGGGAGCCGTACTCTCCCAGACGAAATTCATACGCTTTCGTGTCATTTTTTGTGCTTATGCCGACATATACTGTACCCACAGGCTTTTCCTTGCTGCCGCCTGACGGTCCCGCTATGCCGGTGGTCGATATGCCTATATCCGCACCCGAAAGCCGGCGTATACCGTCTGCCATTCCGGCTGCGCACTCCTCGCTGTACTCGGTAAACTCTTCAAGTATCCGGCTGTTCACGCCCAGCACCTCATTCTTTATGCGGTTGGAATACGAGCATACTCCGCACTCAAACACCGCCGATGCTCCTGACACATCGGTTATCAGCTTTGAAACAAGTCCTCCCGTAAGGCTCTCCGCACTGGATACCTTCATTTTCTTTTCCTTGAGAAGCTCCACAAGCTTTTTCTCTATCCCCTCAAGCTTCTCTTTTTCCGGCACTGCCCTTTTCATACAATGACCTCCCTTCAGTTCAGCCACCGTCCCTCCGCTAAAGAGCAGCAGCCGCAGATCTTTTTATAAAACATCTTTACCTCTGAATGATCAAAAATTGAAAATTCGTTTATATAAAGATGACTGTTTATATTTTACCATACCAAGACGCTTTATAACAACTGATAATTATTCTAAAGG
>CADBPE010000118.1 GCA_902796475.1 uncultured Ruminococcus sp. | reverse complement strand
CGGAACCGATGCTGAGCATAAAAGCATACTGAGCGGCAGAATAATTGCAGACAGGCGCAGCAAGAGAATGATACTGGAATGACTTTTCATAGGATTGAGGTTCCCCCGGCGCCAGACCATCGTAATATAATCTGGCCAGCAGTGTATCGGCATAAGAGGCGTAAATATCGTTTCCCTTTGACAGCTCCAGTAAAATAGGGAACGCCTTGTCATAATTACGGTCAGACTGTCCCGCACTGCCATATCCGTAGTAATAGAAGGATGCCAGATCATACATGGCTTTTCTGTTGCCTGATTCCGCCATTCTTTTTGTCTTGTTGAAAAGATCATCAATACGAAAATTCTTGTTGTCATTATAGATGCTGTGTGCGCGCGATATGGAACCTTTCTTTGAATTAAATTTTCCTACCAGGAATTGTATCGGAGTCGGCTTATTATATTCCGGTGGCAGAGTGACAGACTCTATTGTATCCAGAAAACGAAGATTTTCAGGGATTTTCGTTTTGTCCTCAGGCAAAACGGTGCCTTCCACATAAACGGGAATAATGTTCTTATTATGACTCAGTGCCCAGAACAGTTCTTCTCTGACCCAGTCTACCGGCTCGCTGCGCAGCAGTTTTTTCAGACATTCCTCAGACAGGATCAGCAAAAAGTCCTGACATCCTTCTATCATCTTTTGCAGTCTTTCATCAAAACGGCCTTTATGGTTTCTGTCAGAATTATGATAAACACTATAACCTAAACTTTTCAGATCATCTGCTAACCGTTGGCTGATAAGCTGTCCGACTGGATCTGTTCTGTAAGAAATAAAAACATTGTACAATTCTTCCATTTTCTCCGCTTCCTTATCCATTATTGTTGAAGTGTTCCTGCTTTGATTTTATCACTTTTCATCTCTGAAAACAACCTCGTTTTCTGTATAAAGCGCGGCATTTTTTTACCCCAAAAAGAAAACAACTGGCACAGCTTCACAAATTATGCTATAATCGGTACAGGTCTTATTATCGTCAAAACAGCGTCACCTGTCCGACATAACAAAAAAGGAGGCTATGCGATGAGTAAAAACGAGATATTCATAAGCTACCGATGGAAGGATAAAGAAAGCGACGAGAAATTTGAACTCTTTGTCAGGTCGATAGAAAAGATCACGGGGGTAAACGTCTTCTGGGACAGCAGAGAGCTGCGCAGCGGAGATTATCTGGATAAGCTGCGGGAGGCTGTCGCATCGTGCTACGTTTTCATGCCGGTCGTGACAGAGAGCTATATAAAATTCGGTACTCGGGACGGACAGGACAATAAAAGAGATTATTGCCTGTGGGAATACGCCAATGCCGTTCTCGCTGGTAAGAGGATAGTTCCTGTCTTGGCAGTACCTGATAGCGCTAAGCCGGATGTCACACATGAACAAGCGCTTAACGCTGCGCCGGATGCACTGGCTCCCCCTTACAGCGATGAAGTTATTGAGATACTGCAAACGTACATTTTACGGCAAAACGGCATCAATGTCGGCAGGATCAACAGGGACAGGATAGAAGAGCAGAGTGGAAGGCTTTTTGAGCTGGTTTTCGATACCTTCTGTAAAGCACAATACGAGGTGCCGTTCTTCAAGGATCATCTCAATAAACGATCGGCGGAGCTCAATCCCGTCTGGCTCTTCGGCGACTATGACGACAGGAGGCTGACGCTTGAAAATTCCTACGTTCCCATATCCTTTTTGCGGCACCTGACCGAATCGGAACGGCAGGAAAAAGAGCAGCGAAGGGAAAGCACCGCCCCCACAGACGCAACAGAAGAAGCCCTCTTGTCTGCGCTGGAAAAGGAAAGACTTGCCGTTGTTGTAGGCGACGCCGGACAGGGCAAGTCATCATTTGCAAAGCACGTTGCGATCGAGTCAGCGAATAAAGCGCTGAAATACGGCTTGTCCCGTGATCTGTTCTTTCCGATATACCTTGAATGCAAGAATATCAGGAGCGATTCTTTTTCCGATCAGAACAGCTTTCTTGATAGGCTTGCCGAATGTATGAAGCTCCGGCGGACAGCGCTTGATGCGGTGATGCGCTTCGGAAAACCGCTTTTCATTTTTGACGCGATGGACGAGATACCGCCGGAACAGATGGATCGTTTGCTTGAAGCTATATTCAGGCATCTTTATAACACTGATAAAAAGCCGCATATCCTGTTTACCACACGTCCGGGGCAAAAGTCAGTGGCGGGGCAGACCGATATGACACTCAACCATAAACCGGACACGGCCGTCCGCCGGTATTCCATAAAGGAGTTTGACGAGAAGCAGAGAGATTCTTATATCGAAAAGCTGGCAGCTGCAAATAATGCTGATGACAAAACAAAGCTTGCGTTTATAGATGCATTGAAAACAAAGGAAAACGAGATTGCCGACTACCGCACGATCTCACGCAATCCCTTCATGCTTTTTGCTGTTTTCAGTACGTACGCAAGGGGGCAGGATCTGCCCGCAAACCGTTTTGATGCAATATGTCGTGTGATCGATGATATTATCAGACGTGATCTTGGAAAAGGTGATTACAGATCTATAAATGCAGGGGATATCAAGGATATCCTCGGCGCTGTCGCCTTTTCGCTCTATCAGCAGCGTGACCAAGGGAAGCCGTCTGCTTTCGGCAGGAATACTCTTGAATCTTGTGCGAAAAAAATATGCGAGTCAAAATCTCAGCCCGAAAAACTGCCAAAATGCATTGATTTTTTCAGCGAAAGCAAGTTAGTTGATGAAAACGGTTTTCAGCATGAGTTTCTGGCATCCACCTATGCGGCATATTATCTTGTTCTCGTAATAAAAAAGATCAAATCCCCTCAGAAAATCAAAGAATTTTCTGAGCTTATCAGCAAGGATACAGACTACTGGAAAAGCGTCAAAGAAGCCATTCTTTGTCTTCTTGACCGTGAGATCAGTCAGTCGGAGGATATTGATCCTTTAGGTGTTCTTGACAGTACAAGCGAAGACAGCAAGCTCTATATCGAATCGCTTTTATCGGAGATGCAGAACACCCCACAGCCCGATTATGATACGTTTTGCAGCGCCGTTTCTCAGTTTACAAACCATCAGACAAGAGCGGCGGCTGTGCTTCTGTCCGGTATGCTCGAAAGAGGCTGTGACGGCATAATTACAGGAGAACAGACAGAAGAGGGCTTTATCTGCCGGAAGGGCGTAAACCCCTACGAGGAGCTGTTTTATTATCCTGCCGTTTATCCTGTGTTTCAGAAATATTTGCCCAACCTGACGGCAGAGGGAAAACAGGAAGAAGAATACTACCTTTGCAATGAGCTTATCAAAGAAGTCTGCGTCCTCTTTGAAGAAGGATATTATAAAAACCTTCAGAATGTATATAATGACAGGAACACCAGCGCATATCCGGATATCAACGCAAAATTAGCCGATGCGGCAGACCGCAGAGGGTGGAATCTCCGTGGCCATGTCAGAATCAGGGACGGGGAGACGGAAATATATTCATTTACTTTTTGTAACTGCACAGGACTGACAAGTATTATAATTCCTGACAGTGTAACAAAGATAGGCATGACTGCATTTAAGGATTGCATAGGACTAAAAAACATAACTATCCCAAACGGTGTGGCAAGAATCGAAGATTTTGCGTTTTTCGGTTGTACAGGGCTGACAAGCATAACCATCCCAAACAGTACAGCAGAAATTGGAGAGGGCGTTTTTTCTGATTGTACGGGACTGACAAGCATAATTGTAGATAAAAATAACACAAATTATGCATCGATTGATGGTGCCTTATTTATAAAAAATAAAACAACTATATGTATATTTCCGGCAGGAAAAAAAGGAGAATATTCAATCCCTAACACTGTGACAGTAATTGGTGAGCGGACGTTTTCTGGTTGCACAGATCTGACAAGCATTACAATTCCCGACAGTGTGACAGAAATCTGTAGTTTTGCATTTTCTAGCTGTTCAGGACTGACAAGTATAACCGTTCCCAACAGCGTGACAAAAATTGGTTGGAATATATTTTCCGGCTGTACAGGGTTGCAAAGTATATCCATCCATGACGGATGGATATCAACCAATATGTCTATATTATTTTCTGACTGCCCTGGGCTGAAAAACATAATTGTAAGTAAAAACAGTATAATTTATTCTTCTGAAGACGGGGTCTTGTTTAACAAAGAGAAAACATCCATAATTTTATTTCCGCAAGGAAAAACAGGATCGTATACTATTCCTGACCGTGTTACAAGGATAGGAATGTATGCATTTTATCGCTGTACAGGACTGACAAGCATTACCATTCCTAAAAGTGTAAATAGCATCGGTGAGAGAGCATTTTCCAGTTGCTCTGGATTAACAAGCATTACCATTCCTGACAGCGTGACCATAATCAACGAATGGACATTTTTCAACTGTACCGGATTAACAAGTATTTTCATTCCTGACAGCGTAATAAAAATCGAAAGAGCGGCATTTTCATACTGCACGAATCTGACGATACACGGCAAAAAGGGCAGCTATGCAGAAGGATACGCAAGGGAAAATAAAATACCCTTTGAGCCGTTGCCTTGAGGGAGCTTTTCATTGCGTGCAGTTCTGACTTTGTAAGTTTTTCGACGGAAAAACAGTATCAAAATAAACGTTATCCCGAATAGTATCAAAAACCCCCTCTGAACATACCGTTCGGAGGGGATTTTACAGTATCAGATTAGACGAACATCTATTTTGATACTAATTAAATTTTCCTGCCGTCAGAAAATCCTTCGATCCGTTTTTTCATACCGGCAAACAGCAGGAGCAT
>CADBPE010000117.1 GCA_902796475.1 uncultured Ruminococcus sp. | reverse complement strand
GTTTATCTGTGAACGCGAAATCGGGAGCGCAGGCTCTGCGCCAAGCCTTTGAAAAGGCTTGAGCGAAACTTTTGTGTTGTCGTTCTTGGCTAGATATTTTGGGGCGCGGGCTGCTGCGTTTCCCTTTGTTTATCTGTGAGTGCGAAATCGGGGGCGCAGGCTCTGCGCCAAGCCTTTGAAAAGGCTTGAGCGAAACTTTTGTGTTTGGTTTTTTGCTTGATATTTTTGGGGCGCGGGCAATTACATTTCCGCCTGTTTACCTGTAAACGCGAAATCGGGAGCGCAGGCTCTGCGCCGCTGCAGGCGGTTTTATCCTATCATTTATCCCGTTTTTCCTTATATTTTACTACTTTTTTCCTCTTTTTTATGTTGCCTATTTTCGCATTTTGTTATATAATTTTCTCAGACGTTCAGCGTCTTATTCTATTCCACAGAAAGGTGGTCATATTTATGAACAACGCAGTCAGAACCAATTCTCCCGCTAAGGTACTGCTCTCTAAAACTATGGTAGTTACTCTCGGCGTTACTCTCCTTATTCTCGCAGGCGCTTTCCTTACACGCGGTATCTACGCTATGATCGCCAACCAGCCGCTGACTGTTTGCAGCTCGCTTTATCAGATCTTCGGCGCCGGCTCCGTTCCGATAGTGAACCTTATAACCTCAATAATGACCGCTGCTGTCTTTATCATGCTTTCTCTCGGTCTTTTCATGTCCCGCATGGGCGCAAAAACCGATCCCCCTTCCGTTGCAGGTCTTGCTTTTCTTAAAATATCTCTGATAATCGCTATCATCTATACAGCGTTTGCGGTCATCGCTTCCTTCGCTTCCGTCAGTGTTATCAATTATACTGATATCGAAGGCTATACGGGATTTATCAACTTCTCGGCTACCGGTCTTTTCATCTTTACATTCCTGTTCGGACTTACCGCTATTTGCTGTGAGATCGCTTTTGTGCGCTTCTGCAATTCCCTGATGATCAATCTCCAGCATGGTCAGATCGCTAAAAAAGGCCCCGGTCTTATCTTCTTTGCAAGCGCTATCGCAATTTTCACTTCGCTTATCGCTTTCTGCATCAAGCTTTTCAAGCTCATCGCTCCCCCCAAGGATTACATCGCAAACATTAATGCAGACAAGGGCGCTCCCGGACTTAATAACGCAGAACTTATCATAAACTGCTTTAATGTAATTATTTTCGCAGGCGTTTTCCTTATGTTTATATGTATGGCAATGATGGCAGGCTCATACGCTATCGGCGCAGACACTATACTCAGAGCTTCCAGAATGTCCTCATACAGCATGGGACACACCGTGACCGATCCTCAGAATATCCCCGATTTTTCCAACAGCGCAAACTACAATTACAATCAGTCATCTGATTTTGCTCCCTTCTATAATCAGAAGGCCACATATCACAGCGTAAACAAAAATCTCTATAACGGCGATGTTCCCCCAATTCCTCCTGCTCCGGAAATGCCCTTCAAGCCCAGAACTACATATCCCCAGCAGACACAGCCGACCCAGCAGGACAACGGCGGAAACACACCTCCCGCAAACTGACCATATTATAAGAGATCCATCAGCAGGTGAAATATCCTGTTGATGGCATTTCTTGCTTTTTTGTAAAGAAAAACAGCCAAAAATAACGCCAAAGCAAAGGTTCAAAGAATGGAGAGCTCAGTTTATGAACGGTATGAACGGTATGAACAGTACTTACTATGTCAACAAAGATAATATGCAGCCGTCAAAGGCCACACTTGACGACAAACACCAGGTCATTCGTGATATAGGAAAAAGCGGCTATATGCTCCGGCTCATTATCGGATCATGCCTTATACTTGTATTTTTCCTGTGGGAAGTATTTCAGATCATTGTAACAATGTCAAAGCTTTCCGATCAGGGACAGGGACTTTCAGGCATGCCCTCCTATTCCCTGAATTTCTCGGTACTGCTTGGTCAGCTTATGAACCAGCTCGGTATCGTACTTGCGCTCAGCGTTGTCGTCACGCTCATCCGTATGCTCCCCACAATTGCTTTTATTGCTATTTTTGTAAAGAGCAAGAAATACAATTCCGCCGAATCGATGTTCCCGTTTTTTACTATGGTGCAGGTTTTCGGCGTACTCGAAGCCCTTATATGGGGCGGTCTGCTTATCTATGAGACATTCACTTTCATAAAATATCAGGTACCAATTTTCTCAGGCAACGGCATCAGCACAATGATAATCGTTGTTTTTCTGCTGATAATGGTGTTCAAAACTATTCAGGGCATACTGCTCATAGGCTTTGTAAAGTATATCAAAAACTACATCAATACAGGCGACTGTCCCCCTAAGCCGTTTAACGGCATGAAGTTCGTGATAGTAATGCTCTCCACGCTCAACGCCATAATTTTCACCTTCTTGCTTGGCTCGGTCATCATTACTCAGGGCATAGACCTTTTCTTTAAGACACTCCCCCAGCTCTGGCCGATATATCTTTTCTTCTTCGCTCAGATGTTCTCAAATATGTGTGCCATGAGACTGCTCAACGTCTTCAAAAGCAGGACCCGCCGCCTTGAATATAATGCGGCTCCCTCTCCCTCAACATATCATCAGCGCCCATTCAACACACCTTATCCCAGTGAGAACAACACACCCGCTTACCGTAATCAGCAAAACAACAATCAGTATCAGAATCCGCAGAGAACCGGATATCAGCAGAACAACAGTCAATATCAGAATCAGCAGAGAACCGGATATCAACAAAACAACAATCAATATCAGAATCAGCAGAGAACCGGATATCAGCAGAACAATAGTCAGTATCAGAGCGGTCAGGGCTTCGGATATCAGCAGAATAACGGTCCGTATCAGAACGGTCAGGGCTTCGGCGGATACCAGCAGAACAATTCCCCGTTCCTCAACGACCAGAGTTTCGGTTCATATCAGCCGAATAATTCTCCGTTCCAGGATATTCCCTTTAGCGGTTCGGGCAAGCCTTTTGAGGATCTCTCGGACTTTAACAACAATAATCAATAACCACACTTCCCCTCTTTCCCGTAAAAGGCAGGAGGGGATATTTTTGCTTCTGCGGCGCCAAGCTGCCGGCGCAGAGCCTGCGCTCCCGATTTCGCGTTCACAGATAAACAAGAGGAAACGTAATTGCCCGCGCCCCAAAACATCCAACCAAAAGCCACAACACAAAAGTTTCACATCTAAATTCATGCGGCTGACCTGAGTTTTTTTTCAAAACACATTGTTTTTTGCAGTTATCTGTAATATAATAATTGTGTGTACCATGCGGCAGAGATCATCTGCCGGGAACAATAATTTATAGAACGGACAGAATCTGATATGTTTAAATTATTGAATTTTATAAGGAGCCACCGCCGCCCTGTTCTGTTTCTCTGCGATATGCTGCTGTGGAATCTTTCATATTACATTTCCTTCGTATTCCATCGCGGAAGATTCTCTCTCGAAGGTGTCGAAGCGCCCTTCCTGACAGGACTTGCAGCGCTGAATATATCATTTGCCGCTGTTTTCTGCATATTCCGCCTGTATAACAAAATGTGGCGCTATGCCGATACCGAGGACTTCTTCTATGCCGCAATAGCTTCTCTTGCGGCAAACCTTGTGTTCATGTCCTCAATGATAATAACAGGCAGCATTGACCACAGTCTTGCGATACATTCCAGCGTATACATAATAAATGCTCTCATGTCCACGCTGTTTGTCATACTTTTCAGGATAATTTACCGACTCAGCAAAATACTTGAACGCCGCAATCTTGCGCATAAGGCTAAAAAGCGCCTGATGATCGTCGGTGCCGGCGAGGGCGCTCTTTCGGTACTCAGCGAGCTTTCAAAAACACCGGGCAACGAATACATTCCCGTGTGTATAGTAGACGATGACAAAGAAAAGCTTCACCGCCGCATCGCAGGAGTAACGGTTGCCGGCACTACCTACGATATCCCGAAGCTTTGCGACGAGCTTGGCGTAGAAGTCATACTGTTCACGATATCACAGATAAGCATCAACGACAAGAAGCGCATCCTTGATACCTGCGCAAACACACATCTTGAGGTAAAAATAATTCCTAATATATATAACCTTATGACATCAGGTGTGCCGATAACCTCGTCGATACGCAATGTGGAGGTCGATGACCTCTTAGGGCGTGAATCCGTAGTGTTCGATACCGAAAAATACGGCAAATACCTCGTTGGTCAGACCGTTCTGGTAACCGGAGGAGGCGGCTCTATCGGCTCGGAGCTTTGCCGCCAGATCGCATCTCTCAAGCCAAAGCATCTTATAATCCTTGACATTTACGAGAACAACGCCTACGATATCCAGCAGGAGCTTATACGCAAGCATGGTTCCGATCTTTCCTTTGAGGTCCAGATTGCATCAGTGCGCGACAAGAAAAAGCTGGAGCATATTTTTAAAACACACGATATCGATGTTGTTTTCCATGCGGCAGCTCACAAGCATGTGCCGCTGATGGAAACAAACCCCGAAGAAGCTGTTAAAAACAACGTATTCGGCACATTGAAGCTCGTTGAGGTGGCAGACAAATATCATGTTAAGAATTTCGTACAGATATCCACTGATAAAGCGGTAAATCCCACAAATGTAATGGGCGCCACCAAACGTATCTGTGAAATGCTTATTCAGATGATGGGACACAAAAGCAAAACAAATTTTGTGGCTGTACGTTTCGGAAATGTGCTTGGCTCAAACGGTTCAGTTATCCCCCTCTTCAAAGAACAGATACGCACCGGCGGACCTGTAACTGTAACGCACCCTGACATTATCCGCTACTTTATGACCATTCCCGAAGCCGTATCGCTGGTGCTTACCGCAGGCAGCATTGCCAAAGGCGGCGAGATATTCATTCTCGACATGGGCGAACCCGTAAAGATAAAGGTTCTTGCGGAAAATCTTATACGCCTTTCCGGATACAAGCCCCACGAAGACATAAAGATAGAATACACAGGTCTTCGCCCCGGTGAGAAGCTTTATGAGGAGCTTCTGTTAAACGAGGAAGGAATAACAAAAACCGACAACAAGAAGATCTATGTAGGCAAGCCCATCGAATTCAACACCGAAGCTCTTTTCCGCAATCTGAAAAATCTCTATTATGCGGCATACAAAAACGACAAGGACGCTGTCGAGTCGCTGATCGCCGATATAGTTCCTACATTCAAGCATGCCACCAACGAAAACGCCGAGCTTCCGCCCATAGATGAATGATCTGTTTTCCACGCATTTATCACTTGATTTTTTGAACAACTCAACCGGCAAATAATTTTAACATACAAAAAGGGAGTCGCTTCATTGAACTGACCCCAAAAAGTTAGACAAACTAAAAAAGAAGATTTATGCAAAGCGACTAGGGCTTGTTTGAAAAATCGAAACAATTGTTCAAAGTAACCAAATCATGCAGGCAGCTATATAAACAAAGGACAGGAAAGATTT
>CADBPE010000116.1 GCA_902796475.1 uncultured Ruminococcus sp. | reverse complement strand
AGTCCACCGGACTGTTTTTTGATTCACCCCTTGCGGAGCGCTTGTAGCATAGGGATTTCGCTGCCTGCGGGCAGCGACCAAGGGCGCCGCCCTTGGATCCTGCAAGCCTTTGAAAAGGCTTGAGCGAAACTTTTGTGTTGTGTTTTTTGGTTTGATATTTTGGGGCGCGGGCTGCTGCGTTTCCGATTGTTTATCTATGATCGCGAAATCGGGAGCGCAGGCTCTGCGCCAAGCCTTTGAAAAGGCTTGAGCGAAACTTTTGTGTTTGAGTTTTTGGGTGTTATTTTTGGGGCGCGGGTAATTACATTTCCGCCTGTTTATCTGTGAACGCGAAATCGGAAGCGCGCAGCTTACCGCTTGATCGCCCCTATCACCGAACATATTATAAAGGCAGACGCATCGGCGGCAACTATTGTCGCTCCTACGGGCGTTCCTGCAAGAATGGAAATTATCATTCCCGTTACAGCGCAAAATACCGAGATCACTGCCGAAAATATCGTCACGGACTTGAAGCTTTTGAAAATACGCATCGCAGAAAGCGCCGGAAATATGACCAGTGCCGAAATCAGCAGCGAACCTACAAGATTCATCGCCTGCACGATTATTACGGCAATTATTACCGCTAACAGCAGATTGTACCTGTTTGATCTTGTGCCTACTGCGGTGGCAAAGCTCTCGTCAAATGTCACGGCAAAGATCTTATTGTAGAAAAGCAGAAACAGTGTGATAACTATAAGCGATATCACGCTGCATATCAATACATCGGTGTGCGTCAGAGTGAGCATTGATGTGGAACCGAACAGCGTGCTGCAAACGTCACCCGACAGGTTTGATGACGGTGAAAAAATATTCATCAGCAGATAACCTAAAGCAAGCGCGCCAACGCTTATCATGGCTATGGCGGCGTCACCTCGTATTTTTGCGTTGCGTCCGGTGCGTAAAAGCAAAACGGCGCTTATTACGGTCACGGGCATGATAATTATCATCTGGTTGGTCAGATTCAGCACACTGGCAATAGACATTGCGCCGAATGCAACGTGAGAAAGACCGTCGCCAATGAATGAAAATCTTTTAAGCACCAGAGAAACGCCTAACAGTGATGCGCACAGGGCAATGAGTATGCCAACGATAAACGCATAGCGCACAAACGGGAATTGAAGATATTCTATCAGCTTGTCAATCATCGGCTTCGCCCTCCTCACGCATAATAAACAGCTTTCCGATATCGCTGCTGCGGTATTCCTCCTTGGTGCCGAAGAAGGGCTTTTTGCTTATGTGAAGTATCCTGCTGGCATAGCATACGGCTGCCGAAATATCGTGCGAGATCATTATTATCGTAATGCCCTCTTTGTTCAGACCTTCGATAAGCTCGTACATTTCAGCCGTCACCATTGGGTCAAGCCCCGAAACAGGCTCGTCAAGCAGGAGAATTTTTCTTGTAGCGCACAGCGCCCTGGCAAGAAGCACCCTCTGCTGCTGTCCTCCGGAAAGATCACGGTAGCAGCGTCTGGCAAATCCCTTTATGCCCATGCGCTCCATGTTTTTATCCGCTAACTGCTTTTCCTCACGGCTGTAAAACGGTCTTAACCCGCAGCGCGCCTGACAGCCCGAAAGAACTATCTCACGGACTGACGCCGGAAAATCCTTCTGCACTATGGTCTGTTGGGGAAGATAGCCTATCTCATTCCGTTTCAGACCGTCACCGAATATGATCTCGCCGCCGAAAGGCTTTTGCAGACCTAAAAGTGTCTTCATAAGTGTTGACTTTCCCGAACCGTTCTCTCCTACAATGCACAAATAATCCCCTTCGTCAACATGAAAGCTGAGATTTTTCAGGACCGTTCGGTTTTCGTATCCGAGAGTAAGCGACCTTACATCTATAAGCGACATCGGACATCCTCCGTTTTAAAAATCATTTTCTGACGCTGTTAAGAGCCTCCGAAAGCACTTCAAGGTCATTCTTCATAACAGAAATATATGTAGTGCCGTTCTTGATGTTCTCCTGAGTAACAGACTGCATGGAATCGAGTGTGAGTATTTTCTGATCTGCGGTTTTGGTGTTGTCTTTTATGGTGTTTGCCACAGAACCGTCGGAGCCTTCGGTCTTGATTATAGAACCAAGCTTCAGCTCGTCCACCTTGCCGGAAAGGAAAACTATTGTTTCAAAGCTTGCCTCCGTTTCGGCAGAACAGCCTGAAAATGCAGCGTAGTATTTAATGCCGTAATCCTCGGTCATATAGCGGAAAGGAAAGCGGTCTCCTACAACTATCGTGTCGGTGCTGCCCTTTTGTACGGCTTCCATGTACTCGGCGTCAAGATCACTGAGCTTCTTTTTGTAGCTTTCATTATTTGCCTTGAATAACGCCGCCTTATCCGGCATTGCCTTTGAAAGAGCGTCGGTTATTGCATCGCAGCTGAGTGAGGCATTTTTCAGCGAAAGCCAGATATGCTCGTCATATTCGGCTTCTTCATGCTCATGGTCATGATCCTCGTCATCATGCTTCTGCATACCCTCAACGGTCTCCTCGGTCTTGGCGGCGCTGCCGATAACGTCCATAAGCTTAACTACCTTCATGTCCTTGTTGGAAGCCTGAGCAAGAGCATCCGTTACCCATTTGTCTGACTCTCCGCCCACATATACGAACACATCGCAGTTTGTCACCAACATAATATCATCCATCGAGGGCTGATAGCTGTGCAGGTCAACGCCGTTGCCGATAAGGAGCTGCAGGTCGATATCCTTTTCCGCATCGCCAAGTATCTCTCTTGTCCAGTCATATTCAGGGAAGATAGTGGTCACAACACGAAGCCTGCCGTTTTGGGCGGTATCCTTTCCGCAGCCCGAAAAGCAGAAAACTGCGGCAGCGGCGCACAGCAGCAAAGCTATGAGTACGGTTATTTTCCTTTTCATATTCATATCCTTCTTTATATGTATGATTATTGGTTCCGAATTTGAAATCCGTTCTTAATTTTATCACCTATATATATACTTGTCAAGACATTTGAAAATGATTTTCAATTTCTTTTTTTGAGTATGCTGCCGTCCTGCGATAGTGTGTTTAAAGCCGGGCGCGTATATTCGT
>CADBPE010000115.1 GCA_902796475.1 uncultured Ruminococcus sp. | reverse complement strand
TAAGCATAATTACCGCTTTTCATTACGGCTTCCTTAGCCATTTTGAAGTGCTTGCTCCTTGCGCCCCAGTAGCACTTTGCGAGCTTAAGAATCTTTTTTCTTCTCTTGCGTGTTGCCAGCGCACCCTTTACTCTTGCCATTTTATAAACCTCCGATAATACTTAATTTACATTTGTTCAGATCCACAAGCCTACGATTATTTGTAAGGAATAAGCTGCTTGATAGCTGCTACATTTGTCTTATCGGCAGCAACAGTCTTTCTCAGACCTCTTTTGCGCTTAGTGGTCTTCTTGTTGAGGATGTGTGATTTGTTTGCATGTGCACGGATGACCTTACCGTTCTTTGAAAGCTTGAAGCGCTTTTTTGCTCCGCTGTGTGTCTTGATCTTGGGCATTTTAAGCTCCTCCTTGAATTTATGGATTTATTTGTTTACTTTCGGTGCCAGGAACATTATCATGCTGCGTCCCTCTAACTTTGCAGGCTTCTCAACGTTTGCGAATTCCTGACAGGCCTCGGCAAATTTCTTCATTATTTCAGCGCCCAGTTCAGGATGTCCCATCTCTCTTCCTCTGAAGCGGATAGAAACCTTTACTTTATCGCCGCTTTTAATGAATTTCTGTGTGTGATTGAGCTTTGTGTTAAAATCGTGGGTATCGATATTCAAAGAAAGCCTTACTTCCTTAATATCGACAGTATGCTGATTTTTCCTTGCTTCCTTTTCACGCTTTGCCTGCTCAAAGCGATATTTGCCATAGTCCATGATCTTGCACACGGGAGGCTGCGCCTGCGGTGCGATCTTTACCAGATCAAGATTCTTTGATTCAGCCAGCTCCAGCGCCTTTGCGCCCGACATAATGCCCAGCTGACCGCCCTCGGAATCTATCACTCTGATTTCCTTGTCACGAATTTCTTCGTTGATCTGAAGTTCCTGCTTGCTGATATTAATGCACCTCCGTAGAAAATATAAACAATAAGAAAGTGCGGATGACACCTGATCATCCGCACATCAACAACACAATTAGCCCCTGCCACTCAGAGGTCCTCTGCTATTGACCCGTAACGGACGTTACCATACAGGTGAAAGTCTGAACTTTACTTTGTTTTACTGATATATGATATCACAACATCAATTATTTGTCAATGATTATTTTTAATTTCTTAATGGTTTTTGAATGTGTAAAAATTTCAGCAGAATTTTTATTTACCCTGATTTCTTCCGAAATCAGGGTAAGAAGCATTTGAGTCTTGGAGGACTCCGTCCTCCAAACCTCCTGCCAAGGGCGCCGCCCTTGGAACCCGCAAGCCTTTGAAAAGGCTTGAGCGAAACTTTTGTGTTTTGTTTTTGTGGGCTATTTTGGGGGCGCGGGCTGATGCGTTTCCGCTTGTTTATCTGTGAGTGCGAAATCGGGAGCGCAGGCTCTGCGCCGGCAGCTTGCCGCCGAAACTTTTATCTGCACTCCACAAAGCAGTCGCCGCTGTCACAGGTGCTTTTCTGCTCGTCCTGATAGTCCGCAAGCGCCGCTTTTATCATTATGGCACACTCCAGACGCTTCTTCTCAAGCTCACAGCCTACCTTGTGCGATTTGAGTATGTCGCCCTCATACTGGTAGTTGTTTGCGTTGCAGCCGCCTGAACAATAGAACTTTGCCCAGCAGTTCCTGCAGTTTGTCTTGGAATATACGTTTGCCCTTGCAAAACGCAGCTTCATGTCCTGATCAAAGGTGCCATCGTTGAGGTTGCCCATTTTGAACTTCTCCTCGCCTACAAACTGATGACAAGGATAAATGTCCCCCTGAGGTGTTACCGCAACATATTCGTTGCCGCAGCCGCAGCCCCGCAGACGCTTTATAGCACAGGGTCCCTGATCGAGGTCTATCATAAAGTGGAAGAAGTTGAAATACTCTCCTCTTTTTCTCATTTCGATAAGCGTTTTTGCAAGACGCTCATACTCGCTGAACACCATAGGAAGATCGGCTTCCTTGATGGAATAGTCAAGCTTCGGGTCGGACACCACAGGCTCAATAGAAAGCTGCTCAAATCCAAGCTCCTTCATGTGCAGCACATCTGCGGTAAAATCCTTGCTGTATGTGGTAAAGGTGCCTCTTATATAGTAGTCCTTGTCGCCGCGCTTTGAAACAAGCTTCTGATACTTTGGCACAATAATATCATAACAGCCCTTGCCGTTGGGAGTAACTCTCAGCTTGTCATTTACTTCCTTTCTGCCGTCAAGCGACATTACCACATTGTTCATCTCACGGTTGATGAAGTCTGTCTTCTCATCATCGAGCAGCAGACCGTTTGTGGTTATGGTGAATCGGAAATTCTTGTTGTGCTGCTTCTCTATGCTTCTTGCATATTCAACAGTCTGCTTTACAACGTCGAAGTTCATCAGAGGCTCGCCGCCGAAGAAATCGACCTCAAGATTATGCCTTGTTCCTGAATTGGCTATTATGAAGTCGATAGCCTTCTTTGCAGTTTCAAGCGACATAAGACATCTGCCCTGACCGAAATCTCCCTTTGCCGCAAAGCAGTATTCACATCTGAGATTGCAGTCATGCGATATGTTTATGCACATGGATTTCACAGGCGCTTTTGTCATAAGATCGGCAAACTGCTCGTAATCATCGGGACTGAAAAGCTGACCCATTTCATAAAGTTCATAAAGAGCCTCATAGGTTTCCAGAAGATCGTCCCTGCTGTATTTTGAGGAAAGCTCGTCCAGCATTTTTGCGGGCGCTTCTTTTTTCATGTTCTCATCGCAATAGTCAAGTACATCATAGGCTGTGTCGTCCAGGACGTGTACTGCGCCGCTGTGAACATCCAGACAGATATTATATCCGTTAAGCTGATACTTATGTATCATTTCCATTCTCCTTTTTTCAAGTCAAAAAATAATAATATAAAGGACGGGCAGGAGATCCGTCCGTCCTTTACCGGTTCTGATGCTGAAAAATTACTTTTCGCACTTCTGGTTAGCCACAGTACAAGAGGTCTTGCAAGCGGACTGGCAGGAAGCCTGACATTCGCCGCAGCCGCCCTTAACTGCGCTCTCTTTAAGGTTAGCGCTGTTGAGTGTCTTGATGTGCTTTGTTGCTTTCATTACTTTCACCCTTTCCGGTCAGCCGCATGAACCAATTCCATGCAGCTCTATAATAATATATATAATACCACATATTTTTACTAATTTCAACAACTTTTCCGCCGTGTAACATGGTTTTTAATTGGCTCCGATAGTTTGCCCATGCTTAAATAAACACGTCCCCGCTTCTGCTTTGCTCTTGCTTTTTTTATGGTCAACGCGCAGTCAGTTTACTCATGCCGAAAGACCGCCCCGCGCCGGTCACAAAAGCCTGCGCTCCGTTTTTTTATCCCTGTTTTCTGCACATTTGACACTTTGACACATTTGACACCACTTTTCCACTTGCTGAAAAAACACAAAACCAATTATACAAAGTATAGCCGTAGGTTTTCGCGGATAGGAAAGTGTGTCAAAGTGTCAAGTGTGTCAAATACTTCCGGCGGCTCTCTCCGGATATCTTAACTATCTTCTTTTGCTTCTCCTGTTGACTCCGGCAATTCCGCCAAGAGCGCCGGCAGTTGTCATCAGCGCAAGTCTAAGCAATGTAACGCCGCCGACCGTTCCGCCGGAAGCCATGCCTATTCCCATAAATACAAGAAACATGACTGCGCCGCAGCCTGCTCCCAGAGCAAGACCCATTCTTTTGCTTATCCTGCCGCACACATAGCCGCCCACAAAAGCGCCCGCACTTACAGCCGATACCGACATCGGCGTTACAGCGCCGTAGGGTATGGCGTCCATCCGCGTTACGGCATACACACAGATAAGCAGCAGCACAAAGCCCGCCGCAGTGCCGGAAAGAGCACCAACAGCGACTGCCTTTACCGATCTGACAATATCCTTTTTCCGCTTTGCAGCCTCGTTCTTCATTGACACCGCTCCATTCCGCTTATAATATAATTATATCCTGTCATCTGACGATAAAAGGTAAAGAGTCTTATATGTCAGGCGCGCCCTCTTGAATATGTCTAAGACAACAGATCATATCAGGGTGTAAGAGGGCGCCAGCCCTCTTAGAAGAATTTCCCCTCTTCCTTTGGAAGAGGGGCAGGGGTGATGGTAACGCCCGCAGGGCGTTTTTTACGGAGATCCTGTCGCCTTGATTTTTCTGTCACCCCTTTCAGGCAAGCCGCCGCAGGCTCTGCGCCTGCCGCCTTTCGGCGGCGGTAGCTTTTATACGAACCGTTAGTAGGG
>CADBPE010000114.1 GCA_902796475.1 uncultured Ruminococcus sp. | reverse complement strand
TTTCCCCCAGTGTAACTTGCAGCGCAAAATTGATTCCCCCCGCCTGTGATTTTTGCTGCTTTACATTCAGGGAAAAATGTTGTATAATCTTATATTATGATATTTTTAGTATTAAAGTCCGATATGCCGGGCCGGCTGTGAGGACGTATATATCCGGGAGGGCATGAGCATGGCAGAACAGAACAATAACGGTATGAGACATTTTGAAAAAACCATTGAATCTGAGGATAAGTTTGTGGGCCGTGTAATACACGTCAAGCTTGATAAGGTAGAGCTGGAGGACGGCAGCCAGTCTATGCGTGAGGTCGTGGCGCATCCCGGCGGAGTGGCGGTCGCGGCGCTTACCGAAAACAATGAGCTGCTGTTTGTCAGACAGTTCCGCTATCCGTATAAGGAGGTACTCCTTGAGCTTCCTGCCGGCAAGCTTGAAAAGGGTATGGATCCTCTTGAAAACGGCAAGCGTGAGCTTCTTGAAGAGACCGGCGCCGTGGGACGTCAGTATATGACTCTCGGCAAGCTTTACCCAAGCCCCGGATACTGCGGCGAAATAATACACCTGTATTTCTGCAGGATAGACCACTACGACAGACAGAAGCTTGACGAGGGAGAGTTCCTTGACGTTCTGAAAATACCGCTGGATAAAGCCGTTCAGATGGTTCTCAACGGTGAGCTTCCCGATGCAAAAACGCAGACGGCAGTTCTCAAAACTGCTATGCTCATGAACGCTCAGACTCCTGAACTGTGAGATAAGCCCCGGCAGCTTTCCTGACCGGGAAAGGAGAAAAGTATGATAAATCCCATCGTAATTATCGTCAGCGCTGCGCTGATACTTTCAATGCTGTCCGTGGCGATAATCAATAAGCCCAAAAAGCCGGTGGTGACAGGCTCTGTGATAGTTGTACTGATCGGCTTTGTGGTGTTCACGTTTATGATAGACAGGTCAATATCAATGCTTTCATCAGGTGAGATGATCCCGTTCGTTTGCTTCCTGACAATGAACGACCAGCCGACATACGACAGTCTTGCCGAGGCTTTCAATACCTTCATGTGCTTTGACGTGGCGCTTATTGCGTCATCGCTTGTCTCGCTGTTTATAGAGATACTGATCATACTCAGAAAAGGCGCTGTAAAAAATGAACCGAAAAAATGAGCCGATCGGACTGTATCTTCATATACCGTTCTGCAGGAGCAAATGCCCTTACTGCGACTTTTTTTCTCAAAGAGCCGATGAAACAGCATACGACAGCTACACCGCGCTTCTCTGCGAGCGCATAGCGTTATACGGCAAAAAGCTTGACCGCAGGGCGGATACGGTTTATTTTGGCGGCGGCACGCCGAGCCTGCTTGGCGCTCAAAGACTCTGCCGCATACTTGCCTGCGCAAAGGAGAGCTTTAACGTCGGAGAGGACGCCGAGGTGACTCTTGAAGTCAATCCCGAAAGGAAGAATACAGGATTCGACGAGCTCAGAAAGGGCGGCTTTGACCGTGTGTCGATAGGACTTCAATCGGCAAACGATAATGAGCTGCGGCTTCTTGGCAGACCTCACAGCGCAGAGAATGCTTCGGAATGTATAAAACAGGCTCAGGCTGCCGGTTTTGATAATATCTCTCTTGACCTGATGATAGCGACTCCCGCCCAGACAAGGGACAGCCTGAAGCGCTCCATAGATTTCTGCGCAGAGCATGGAGCGGCGCACGTTTCCGCCTACCTTCTCAAGATCGAGCCGGGCACCGTTTTTTACAAAAAAAAGGACAGCCTTGTTCTTCCTGATGAAGATGAACAGGCTGAAATGTACCTTTACGCTGCCGGCGTCCTGCGGGAATACGGCTATGCTCAGTATGAAATATCCAACTTTGCAAAAGCCGGCAGAGAAAGCCGCCACAATCTGAAATACTGGCACGATGAAGAATATCTTGGGCTGGGTCCCTCTGCACATTCCTTCATAAACGGCAGAAGGTTTTATTTTGACCGTTCATTTGAAGGCTTCCGCAGCAACACAACGGAAGATGACGGCGAAGGCGGCAGCATGGAGGAATACATCATGCTGGGTCTGCGTCTGAGCGAGGGTATAAATTTCAAACGGTTCGAGTCCCGTTTCGGTCAGCCGATACCGAATGAATACCTGCAAAATGCCAAAAAATTCACATCGGCAGGCTATACGGAGCTGACGGATGAATATATGAGCCTGACCGCAAAAGGCTTTTTGCTTTCCAATGCCGTTATAGGCGAAATACTTGCATAAAAATGAGCTGCCGCGATAGATCTGCGGCAGCTTTTTGTTTTTGATATTCGGTCATGTTGAGCCGCCGTATGTCTGCGGCAGGCGGTGAGGCTCGTTTTTCAGTTTCCGTCATCTTTTATGATCTCAGGGCAGGATATCATGGCGACCTCTTCAATGGTGCGGTGCATTTTTTCCGCTATCGGTGTGCCGGATGAACGGTAGTACATCTCCTTGCCTCTTCTGTTTGAAACTATCAGTCCCGCACTTTTCAGCAGCCGAAGATGGTGCGATACCGCCGGACTTGTCATGCCGGTGGCAGCGGCAATATTGATGACACATTCCTCACAGTGGCACAGCAGCCAGAATATCCTCAGCCTGCTTGGGTCGCCAAGCTGCTTCATGGCTTCGGCAACGGTCACAACGGTCTCACGGTCGGGCATACTTTTTATGAGGTCGATCTCGCCTTCAAAATGGACGTGCGGCAGGATCGCTTTTTTCGGTTCAGACATAGTATCCCTCCATCGTGTTCAGCCTTCCGCATAAAAGCAGAAAGGATCAGTCCTCTGGAGCGATATCTCTTTCAAATATCTCTTTGTCTTCCTGAAGCTTTTTGATAATGATAACGGTTGTGACAATATTAAGAACTATAAGCGTTGTGTTGAGAAAAAATTTAAGTACCTTCATCGGTTTCATCTCCTGTGTTAAAAAATAATTTTACCGGATATGGTATCCGTACTTATTCTACCACAAAACAGAGATAAATACAACCATGATATGTCAAAACCATGAAAATATTCTGTATTACACTTGAAAAATAGTGCTGACTGTGACATAATAGAAAAAGACAATATGAAAGGTGCTGCATTTATTTATGCAATTTTATGAATTAGTAATAGTCGCTGTCGGTTTAGCGATGGACGCATTTGCCGTGTCTGTCTGTAAGGGCCTTTCACTTGGGAAGATAAAGCCGAAGCACATGGTCAAGGCAGGACTGTGGTTCGGCGGCTTTCAGGGACTTATGCCGGTCATAGGCTTCCTGCTTGCAAGTCTGTTTGTCGGATTTATAGACCAGCTTGACCATTGGATAGCCTTTGTGCTTCTGTTCCTCATCGGCGGAAACATGATCCGTGAGGTGTTCGGCAAAGAGGAAAAACAGAACGGCTCAATGGACGTAAAGACCATGCTTCTCCTGGCGATAGCTACAAGTATAGATGCGCTTGCTGTCGGCGTGACCTTCGCTTTCCTTGACGTCAATATCTGGATAGCCGCTCTGCTTATAAGCGTTATAACCTTTGTGATCTCGGCTATCGGAGTAAAGATAGGAAGTATTTTCGGCAGCAAATATCAGCGGGGAGCTCAGCTTTTCGGCGGAATAATCCTCGTGCTCATAGGTGTTAAGATACTCCTTGAGGGGCTCGGCGTTTTTGGCGGCTGAGTCATTTTTTAGAAGAAAAGAGGTAAGATCATGGCTGAAGACAACATAAAGCTTGTAGAGATCAAAAACGACTATATGTGGTTCAAGGATTCCCCGATAATCATATGCGCCTTTCGAGTGGCTGTCGATATGAATACGGGAGATATGTTCACATCTGCGAAGTTTCTCAATGTGGCGCCCTTTACACTGCGGGAGATGACCTTTGATATAATCTGTTACGATCAGATGCGGCAGCCTATCTGTTATCTTACTGATATTACCTACCGTGATCTTGATGTTAAAAGAAATACCGATTTCGGCTATCACCGTAAGATAGAGATCACCGACCTTGACACAAGAAATGTTGAATACATAGTCAAATCGGTAGTCTATGATAACGGTCAGGTCTGGCGCAACAGCGGCAACAGGCGCTTTGACACCAAGATAGACCAGAAAAGCATTTATACAGTGCAGGGTGATACAAACAAGCAGTTCCGTGATATTTGCGCCCGCAGCGGCATAGACGGACTTAACCTTGTTTTGCAGCCTGTTTTTGAGGAGGATCATTGGCTCTGTGCCTGCGGCGCCTTCAACTGGGCAGATGAAACTCAGTGTTCGCAGTGCAGTGTTAACAGGGACTGGTTAAAAAAGAACACCGATCCGGAATTTCTGCGTCTGCGCAAGGAACAGCAGGATACTGAAATACAGCGCATAAGAGAGCAGGTGCAGGAAAGAGAAAGAACTGCCTCCGCTGACAATGAAGCCCGGCGTATGCAGTACGAGCACCGCAACGAGCTTGTCCGTCAGGAGCAGAAGAAACAGAAAAGGCGCAAAATGACCAGGGGTACTATCCTGGCATTGAGCATACTGCTTGCAGTCGCGTTGCTGATATTTATACTGATGACGTTTGTTTTTCCTGATTTTCTGGCAGACGATAAGGAGCAGAAGGAACAATTATCAAAGGTATCTCTTACAGTTGAAGATATTCCTGCAGGCGGCAATGATATTATAATTTGACAAAAAAATTATCCTCCCTGTCCTCAAAGAACAGGGAGGATTTTTTGATCGGAGCGAGTTTATCAGATAACTCTTACGCGGATAACGCCTTCAACAGCCTTTATAGCTTCGGCTGCAGCGTCTGCGGCGTCGGTCGTGTCAATGATGGTGTAAGCATAGTCCTTCTTGGAAGCGGTCGTCATGCCTGCAACACCGTTGCCGCTCTCGGCAACCTTAGCTGTGAGCGCAGCTGCCATGTCAGGAGTGTTTTTGCTGATAACACAGATCCTTGCAGCGCCGGACTTAGCCATTGAAACATTGGGCAGTGTTACGGAATTGGTGATGTTGCCGTTTTCAAGGAAGTCCTTGATCTCAGCGCCTGCCATCTTAGCGCAGTTGTCCTCGGATTCCGGAGTTGATGCGCCAAGGTGAGGAATAGCGATAACGCCCTCTTCGCCAAGAATATCATCGGTAGCAAAGTCGGTAACGTAGCATGCGATCTTCTTATCAGCAATGCCCTTGAGTACGTCTGCGGAAACGATGAGGTCGGCTCTTGAGAAGTTCATAATGCGAACGCCGTCCTTCATCTTTGCAATGCTGTCGGCATTTACAAAGCCCTTGGTGTCGGGTGTGAGCGGTACATGAATGGTGATGTAGTCGCTTGCAGCGTAGATCTCGTCAAGAGTCTTTACATACTTTACGCTCGGGCAGATGCGCAGAGCGTTGTTTACTGAAAGGAAGGGATCATAGCCCACTACCTTCATGCCCAGAGCAGAAGCGGCATTTGCAACAAGAAGACCGATAGCGCCCAGACCGATAACGCCGAGTGTCTTGCCCATGATCTCGGGACCTACAAACTGGCTCTTGCCCTTTTCTACCATCTTGCCTACCTGGTCGCCGTTGCCCTTGAGGGTCTTTGCCCACTGAATGCCGTCTACGATCTTTCTTGAGCTGAGGAGAAGACCTGTGAGAACAAGCTCTTTAACAGCGTTAGCGTTAGCGCCGGGAGTGTTGAAAACTACGATGCCCTGCTCGGAGCACTTGTCCAGCGGAATGTTGTTTACGCCTGCGCCTGCTCTTGCAATAGCAAGAAGGCTTTCGGGCATTTCCATTTCGTGCATTGAAGCGGAACGGACAAGGATAGCTTCGGGAGCAGCCACATCATCGGCTACGGTATAGCCTGCGCCGAGCGCCTCTACGGCGAGGGGAGAAATTTTGTTAAGTGTCTTGACATTGAACATTTTATGTCACCTTCCGATAAAATGATATTTTCCGGAGCGGAAATTTTCACCGCTCCGGATAGAGATGTTCTGTGTTTACTTTGTTATTTCGGAAAGATCAGCTGTTTGCAGCTTCAAATTCCTTCATGAATGCAACGAGCTTCTCAACGCCCTCAACAGGCATAGCGTTGTAGATGGAAGCGCGCATACCGCCGACTGTACGATGACCCTTGATGTTGACAAAGTCATGCGCGGTAGCTTCCTTAACGAACTTAGCGTCAAGATCTGCATTGCCTGTAACGAAGGGAACGTTCATGAGTGAACGGTCCTCAGGAACAACTGTGCCCTTGAACATATTGGAGCTGTCGAGGAAGTTGTAGAGGATAGAAGCCTTCTTCTCGTTGATCTTCTGCATATTTTCAAGACCGCCGATGTCGTTCTTGATCCACTCGAGAACGAGCTTTGCGATGTAGATCGTCCAGCAGGGAGGTGTGTTGAACATAGAACCGTTGTCAGCGTGTGTCTGGAAGTTGAGCATTGTCGGGCAGATATCCATAGCGTTGCCGATGAGATCCTCACGGATGATAGCAACTACCAGACCTGCGGGAGCCATGTTCTTCTGAGCGCCTGCATAGAGGATACCGAACTTTGAAACATCAATGGGTGTAGAAAGAATGCAGGATGAGATATCGGCTACCAGCGGAACATCGCCTGTATCGGGAATATCATGATAAACAGTACCGTAAATGGTGTTGTTCATGCAGATATATACATAGTCGGCGTCCTTGCGGAACA
>CADBPE010000113.1 GCA_902796475.1 uncultured Ruminococcus sp. | reverse complement strand
TATCAAGCATTTTTATTGCAACTTCCTTTACTTTCATAACAATGATCCTTTCTCCCCGTTTATGCCGTTAGGACAGCCTTATCCTCACAGGCTGCGAAAAAACACGACGTCAGAAGCACCTGCCGCCGTATTGATCAGAGCTCCCTGTCACGCAGCCTTCAGCTAAATCGACCTGCTAAGGATGTGTTTTTTCATTGAGCAATCAGTTGCCGCCTCTGATGGGCAGCTCGTCTTGCTCCTGCTTGGGAACACTTTCCGTGATAACGTTCTCTGTACGGAGCATGATAATCTCCAGCTCTTAACGCTCATATTCTTCTTTGTACATTACTGACCGCCTCCCTGTGAAATACGGTTGAAGTATGTGACTGCCGCTTCGTTGCAGCGATAAAGTGCCGTAGCCGTGTTAAAGCCTTTCAGGAAAATGGTAGCCATTACGTTTGAAGGAATATATAAATACCCGTCCTGCATAACGTCCGCCGTCAGACGATAGGTCGTGCTTGAGAGTGTGTATCTGCCCTGTACCGCGGAGCCGAAGGGATCATAGGGGTTCAAAGCCGCCGGCTCGTCCGTTTCAGCCGCGTTTACAGTAAACAGCGCGCAGGCAACGACACCTGACAATAAAATCAGGAACAGTGCGGCGCTCACTGAGCCTGATAGTTTTCTGACATATATTTTTCATTTTATTGATCCAATATACAATTGTGTTATCGAAATATGGCTAAGCAAACATATATATCAGCCTGCATGTTTATTATTTATAATCAGTATAGTAAATTTTCATGTTTTTTTTAAATGGCAATAACAGCTTCTGAGCGTGTTGTACTTGTTTTTGCGATTTTATGAACAATCACCGAGGAGTTAAAGCTCCTGCGGTGAGGTTGCATCAATGCAGCCGATGCTACGCGAGCTTACATCATGCTTTGGTCCGAGTTAAAAGAAAATCCCGAAAAAAAGGCAGAAGAAAAACGGTTTTTCGTTCTTCTTCTGCCTGTCCGCGCCTTAGAGGTCAGCGGTTCTCTTTGTTGATCTGTTTTGATTTAATGAGAGGATTCACTGACAAGCGGGAGTTCATCATCTTCTTCGCTTGTGGTGATCACGTCCTCTGTATGAAATTTGATGATCTCCAGCTCGGTGTGCTCATACTTTTCTTTGTGCATTGTTATTACCTTCCCTTCCGATTAGTTCTGGATGACATTCGCGCCGTCATCGATCCAAACCATGCCACAGTTGCCATATTCTCCTTCGCCGATTGACTTTGGCGCACCCTCACCCTTTGTAGCGGTGACCTGTGTGACCGTTTTCCTGATAATAATAGTTCCGACGCTTCCATACATAGAGCATCCGATACCGGGTGCATACGGGCCGCCGATAGCTGTGACAGTGCCGCCCGTAATGAAAATATCGCCTGCCTTGCTATACTCCGGAGTATAACCGCCGCCGATTCCGCAGCCGGCGCCGTATTCACTACACTCGCTGGTGCCATTGGACGCGGTCAGAGAGCCTTCGCCCTTGATTTCGAGTCTGTTGTTTTCGGGAACATATATTCCCGGCCATAGATTATAATAGCCATCATAGGTCCGCCCTTGACGATGTTATTACCCTTTAAGATGATGGTTGCGCTACCTAAGAGAGTGATACCGGCATATTCAGCGTTGTCAAGAGAAGTGATATTCACGTCTCTGAGCGTGACAGTCGCGCCATTGGCAACGGTGATTTTCTTATTGCCTACGAGCGTTCCGGTCAGAACGTCGCCATTCTGTACCTCATAATCGCCTTCTAATTCGCCGATATCAATACTATTATCCACAGCCCCAAAGTACGACTCAGCCGCTTTCCAATACAGGTACAGCGCCTTTGCGACGTTTCGCAGTTTTTCGTCTTGTGTATCATCCGCAAGGACATTCTTACAATAGTACATCGGACTGTATCTCATACTGTATTGATAATTGCTGCCTTGTATCGTAAGCATTAGGATATCGCCGAGTTGAGCCGCTTTGATGCCTCTGATACGCGCGATCTGATAATCGCCTGATGTTTCCTTTTCAATATCAAGGCCGGAGAAGGTGAGCTCATCGCTGCTCTTGAAGTACAGCGACAGCGTGGTCTCGGATCTCAGCGAGAGGGTCGCGCCGACAAAGGTCGCTTCGTCGAACGGATTAACTACAGGATAATAGTCTATGTCGATCGTAACGTCGCCGAGTTCCTTTTCTTGCTCGGTCAGATTTGCGTTAGCGAGCTCACCTGTATTCTTGTCAAAGTAAAGCTGTGAATATGCGCCGTAGTTGAGCATCGCCTTGACGATCGGGAGGGCTTTTTCCCATTCCGCGTTCTCATTCGCATGTTCTAACAGATAATCCGCATATTCCTTGACAGAATATGAATATTCAGTACCAAAAACAGTTCCGTCGCTCATCTGCGCCTTGACCGATGCGGTCATTTCCTTTGCCGCAACAGGACACATAAAGACGTCATAATACTTGTCGCCTGACTTGACGACCTT
>CADBPE010000112.1 GCA_902796475.1 uncultured Ruminococcus sp. | reverse complement strand
GCGCTGTAAGAAAAACAAACCGAAACTGCGCTGCTCGCGGCTGGAAGGCAGTAACAACCGCGAAATCGGCACCGCGGCTGCCGGGAGGTATTTATTTAGACTTCTTTGCGGCCCAGTCGGGAATGTCCTTTACCTCGTCATACATAGCGCGGTAGCTGTTATGGCGTGATCTTGAAATAACGCCCTTTTCCACGGCGTCAATAACCGCGCAGCCCTTTTCTACCGTGTGTGTACAGGTAGAAAATCTGCATCGTGTCAGATACTCCCCGAACTCCGGAAAGCACGAGGCTATCTCGTCGCACTTTATTACTTCATATCTCTCTATGTCAACAGTAGAAAATCCCGGAGTATCCGCCACATATCCGCCGCCAACCTTGTAAAGCTCACTGTGGCGGGTGGTGTGCCTGCCTCTGCCAAGCTTCCTGCTTATCTGAGCAGTCTCAATGTTCAGCTCCGGAAACAGCGAATTCAGCAGTGAGGACTTACCTACACCGGTGTTTCCCGTAAACGCCGATATTTTTCCCTCAAGCAAAGAGATAAGCTCCTCCTTGTCGCAGGGGGAATGTATGCTGTAAGTCATAGCCCTGATACCGGCTTTTTTATAAATATCAAGAAGCTCACCGCAGTCGCCAAGATCCGACTTGGTAAACACCACCACCGGCTCAATGCCCTTTTCCACGGCAACGGCGGTTATCTTGTCGATAATAAGGGTACTCGGACTTGGCTCGCACACGGAAGCCACGATAAACAGCCTGTCCAGATTTGCCAGCGGCGGTCTTATCAAAGAATTTTTCCTCGGCAATATCTTATCCACCGAAGCGCTGCCGTCATCGTAAACCGTTATCTCAGCCTTATCACCCACCAAGGGACTTACTCCGTTTTTCCGGAACACTCCCCTTGCCTTGCATTCATAAAGCAAACCGGCGACTTCTACATAGTAGAAGCCGCTGATCGCCTTAACTATCAATCCAGTTAAGTTTTCCATATCCGGTTACCTGCTCAGAAGCCGGGATCCTCTTCCGAGAACTCGTAGGGCTCTTCGTAGCTTTCCTCGCTGCTTTCCTCTTCGCTGCTCTCATCCTCGCTGCTTTTCTCCTCGCTGCTTTCATCGGGAACAGAAGGCTCCACATAAGACAAAGCAACATCGTCAACATCAGCCTTTGCCTGAGTAAGAAGAGCATCAACAAGGCTCTTTGACGCAGCCTCGAAGATCGCGCCCGAATACTTCTTCTCTGTTTCGTCGTAGCTGCCGTAAAGAGCGACCGTCTGATTCACAGCCGAAATAGCCGCCTTGCGGATATCAGCATCGCTTATTGACGGGAATGTGTATCCGGCAGCATAAACAAGCAGTTCATTGTACTTTTCTATCTTGTAGTCCATGTAGCTGGGCTGCTTTACCTCATAGTTGGTATCAAGATATGTTCTTGCAACCGTCTGGTTCTTGAAGTCGAACACAAGAGTTTCATATCTCTTGCCGTCTATCATAACGGTGATCTGCTTCTTGTCGTTTACTGCGCCGTCCGGCTCAAGATGGATGGTAACTACATTGCCCTCGCCGGGAATGATGTTGTCAAACTCCTTAAGAGCCGTGTTCTTGCCGTCTGCCTCGTTCTGGATGATCTTGACGGAAATGGGCGCATACTCGTCCTGTGGCAGGTCTACATCATAATCAAGAGCCTTTCTGAGCTTGCTGCCATCGCTGACCTGGATAGTGATCTTCCTCTTTGTGAGCTTGTTGCCTGGAAGCGGATCGGTGCCGATAACGGTGCCTGCTTCAAGAGCGCTTGCGACCATAGCCTTTTCTGTCTTGAAGCCGAGAGCCTCAAGGTTTGACTTTGCCCTGTCGAAGCTGAGACCTGCAACGCTGGGGATCTCTATCTGCTCAGGCGCGGGACCTGCGCTGATTATAAGCGTTATAGTTGTATCGGGATACTGCAAGGTACCCTCCTGAGGGGTAGAGTCGATAACATAGCCGGCAGCCACGTCGGAGCTGTAAACTCTCTGCTCGTCATGCTTGGCAAAGCCCTTGGCTTCGAGCTTTTCAATAGCCTTTTCCTCAATATAATTCTTTATCTTGGGGACCTCGACCTTTTTCTTGTTGGTATATACGGTAAGCTTGATCGTAGCGTTTTCCTTGATCTTCTTTGTGCCGGCTTCAGGATCCTGAGCCGTTACCACATTGGGAGTTTCACCCTCGTTGGTATCTATTATGCGGAAGTTGAACTTGTAGTTCTTGTTGCCTGTGATCTCATCTATATTCTGACCCACAAAATAGGGGACGTCGACCGTTTCAGCCTCGTTCTGCTTTGCGAAGTTCTGCACGATAAGCACAAAGAAGAATACCAGCGCAGCAAGCACAAGTATGCTTACCAGAACGGTTATCCACTTTACGACGGTTTTAGACTTTGAAGAAGTCACCTCATCATCATAACCGCCGAAATCCTCATGGTACACGGCTGCAGGAGCTGCGGGCTTCTTGGCTGCGGCGCCAAGGGATTCGATATATTTTGTAGGCGCGCCGTCCTCGAAATAGTTGTAGTTGAAGCGTGTTGTGGGATCCTTGCGGAATATTTCGATAGCCTCGAGCATTTCCTTTGCACTTTCGTAGCGCTGACGAGGCTCCTTGCGCATAGCTCTGAGAGTGATCTCCTCAAGTCCTTCGGGAATGCTGCTGTTGATCTCTCTGGGAGGCTTCGGCGCATTCTGGAGCTGCATGATAGCCACCGAAACAGCGCTGTCGGCATCAAACGGGAGCTTGCCTGTAAGCATCTCATAGAGCATAACGCCTACCGAATATATATCCGCCTTGCCGTCGGTAACGCTGCCCTTTGCCTGCTCCGGCGCTATGTAATGCACCGAACCGATAGCGTTCTTTGTCATAGTGCGGGTATCGTTGGTAGTTACCAGCGCTATGCCGAAGTCCGTTACCTTGATGGTGCCGTCCTGAAGAAGCATGATATTCTGGGGCTTGACGTCCCTGTGCACAACGCCCTTTTCATGGGCATGCTGCAAAGCCTGAAGTATCTGCACCGTAAAGTGTACTGCTTCCTTCCACGAGATAACGTGCTGCTGTCCGATATATTCTTTAAGGGTAATGCCGTCTATGTACTCCATGACGATATACTGTATCCTGTCGCCGAAGCTGACGTCATACACCTTTACGATATTCGGATGCGAAAGCACTGCAATAGCCTTTGATTCATTCTTGAAGCGTCTTATGAAATCCTCATTTCCAAGGAACTCATCTTTAAGTATCTTTATAGCCACGGTCTTGTCGTCAATATTGTCATAAGCCTTATAGACCATAGCCATGCCGCCGACACCGATCAGCTCCTGTATTTCATATCTTCCGTCAAGTCTTTTACCGGTATATTTGTCCATAAAAAAACTCCTTCCAATTAGATCAGCCTTCTATAAGGGCAACCGTGATGTTATCTCTGCCGCCCTGATTTTTTGCGGCATTTATCAGCTCTGAGATAAGCCCGTCGCCCGAAGCGCTCTGCATCAGGCTCAGCAGCTCATTATCCGAGAAGTAGCCGCACAGTCCGTCGGTGCAGATCATAAGCTGACTTCCCTGCGGGAAATCGGCAGTATTGTAGTCGGTGTTAAGATACGCCTCAACACCAAGAGCTCTGGTGATTATATTTCTGTTCGGATGTATCCTTGCCTGTTCGTCTGTTATCTGACCGGCGCTTACAAGCTCCTGCACAATGGAATGATCCGTAGTTATGCGGCGGATCTCTCCGCTGCTGACAAGATAGGCTCTGCTGTCGCCCGCATGGACTATATGCAGCCTGTTATCCCTTGCAACGGCGCATACCACCGTAGTGCCCATGCCGTAAAGCGAGCTGTCCTCCATAGACATGTCAAATACCTTCCGGTTTGCATCCTGAACAGAACACTCCATGATCTCCCGTATCTCATCACCTGTCATACCCGGTCTGTACAGCTCCGCAAGTTTTTCCGAGATGGTATCGGCAGCTACGGTGCTGGCTGTGCAGCCGCCGTTTGCCCCGCCCATGCCGTCGCATACCACGGCCCATACGGCGCCGTCGTCAAAGACGCCGGTTTTGCAGTAATCCTGATTTGAATCTCGAGTAAGTCCTATATCACTTCCCGAATAAACTCTCATTCAGTTTTTTCCTCCTTTTTGTATGCCCGCTTCAGCTGTCCGCATGATGCGTTTATATCGCTGCCGAGCGTTCTTCTGACAGTAGCGGTTATTCCCGCCTTTTCGAGTACCGAGATAAAGCTCTTTATCCTGTCCATACGGCTCTTTTTGTAGCCTGTTCCGCCCACCGTGTTGACAGGTATCAGATTGACATGGCAGATCATTTCCCTGAGTCTTGACGCAAGCTCGGCGGCGCAGGCATCGCTGTCGTTCACGCCGTCTATCATTGCATACTCAAAGGATATCCGTCTGCCGGTCTGTTCTATATAATACCGGCAAGCCCTCAGAAGCTCGTCGATCCCGTATTTTCTGTTTATCGGCATTGTGCGGCTGCGTATCTGGTCATTCGGCGCATGGAGGGATACCGAAAGCGTCAGCTGCAGCTTTTCCGCCGCAAGATCGTATATTCTTGGCACCACGCCGCAGGTCGAAAGCGAAATATGCCTCATGCCTATGTTCATGCCCTTTTCGCTGCTTACCAGTCTGAGAAACCGCAGCACGTTTTCATAGTTGTCCAAGGGCTCGCCCATACCCATCAGCACTATATTTGAAATTCTGATATTTGCGTCCTCCTGCTCGGCTCTTAGCTGAGAAAGCATTTCCGAAGCCGTCAGGTTTCTGGAAAATCCGCTTTTGCCTGTTGCGCAGAAGGTACAGCCCATTTTACACCCCACCTGAGTAGAGATGCAGCTGGTATATCCGTGGTGATATTTCATCAGCACACTTTCCACCGCTTCCCCATCAGGAAAGGAGAGCAGATATTTCCTTGTATCATCATAAGCCGAAATCAATTTTTTTTCAATACTTGCAAATGAGATATAGTAGTTTTCTACAAGTTTTTCTCTTAATTTCTTTGATATATTGGTCATTTCATCAAAGGATTTTATTCCCGATTGCAGCCATTTGTATATCTGACCTGCACGGTAGGCAGGCTCCCCAAGAGAAGCCATTTCCTCTTTAAGCTCTTCCTCAAACATAGAGCCTATATCCTTCAGCATTCGATCACGTCCTTTTTGCGGTTCAGGCAGCGACCCGCATACTTCCTTTGCGGAAATATTATTTTTTGCGGAACAGACTGATAAAGAAGCCGTCCGCGCCGTTTTTTTCAGGGAAAAGAGTAAGCTCGTTATCCTCTTCCTCGTATTTTCTTTCTATCCCCTCCGGCAGAGAAATACTCACCGGAGAAAAATCCCCGTGTTCGATGAGGAACCGCCTTGCGTTGTCATTGTTCTCCGCTGGATCAAGCGTACAGGTAGAGTACACCAGATACCCTCCGCTTTTTACGAAACGTGCTGCATTGCACAGTATGTCATACTGTATCTGCGGCAGTTCCGAAAGTCCGAGATCAGGCTTGTATCGAAGCTCCGGCTTTCTGCGTATTATCCCCAGACCCGAACACGGCACATCGCAAAGCACCCTGTCGGCATTTACAAAATCGCTTTTGGCAGCATCTCCCGCCATAGTCTGTATTATAGTAATGCCCAGCCTTTCGGCTCCGCTTTTTACAAGCCCCAATCGTGACTCATACTTATCGCAGGCAATTATTTTTCCTTTGTTTTCCATCAGCTCGGCGCAGGTAAAGGTCTTGCCGCCCGGCGCTGCGCACACATCAAGCATCGTGCTGTTCTTGACAGGCGAGAGCGTCCTGCAGCATATCTGCGAAGCCGTATCCTGCACATGGAAAAGTCCCTGCCTGTACTGTTCAAGAGTTTCAATAGCGCCTGCGCCCGTAAGCATCAGACAGTTTTCAAGGCTTTGTGAATATTCCGCGCCTATGCCCGCTTTTTCAAACGAGCTTTTCAGTTCCTGAGCCGTAGTTTTGAGTGTATTCACTCTTATGAACAGCGGCGGTCTGCCCTGCAGCGCTTCAAGACAAGTCAGTGTAAGCTCATCGCCGTAGCTTTTCCGCCATAGCTTGATAATGCTTTCCGGGCAGGAATATTTTATTGACCAGTATTTATTTTTGCCTTTTTTCGGGTCTGGCAGCAAAAGTTTGTCCTTTGCGGCGCTTCTGAGAATCCCGTTGACAAAACCGGCAGCTCTTTCATATCCCTTTGACTTGCACAAGCCGACAGTTTCATTAACCGCTGCCGCATTGCTCACGGAATCCGCAAAGAAAAGCTGATACAATCCCATTCTGAGCAGCACCTTTGCAGCGGTTTCGATCTCACCCGCAGGGATCTTCGAGCGTACTGCTATATTATAATCCAGCAGCAGACGGTTTTCCAGTACCCCGTAAAAAAGTTTCGAGCAGAACCCTTTGTCGCGTACCGTAAGCGGACTTTCCGAAAGCAGCTTGTCCAGCGTGATATTTGAATATGAGCCGTCCTCCTCAACACGCATCAGCGCAGTATAGGCAAGCTCTCTTGAAGCCGTCGGCATAATGTCCACCTCCGTTTATATTTTCTGACCCGAAAAATATTCATTCAAATCTTATATCCTTGGGAGAATTACAATGCAGTCCGTTTACAAAAGCTGCTGCCGGCATTTTTTTCTTTCCCTCCGGCTGCACCTCCACAAGCTCTACTGCGCCTTTTCCGCACGCCACAATAAGCGGCTCCAGCGACAGCACCTGACCCGGTTCTCCGCTTTCGTTTCTCACTATTGTGCGGTGAATTTTTATTCTTTTTCCGCCAACTGCTGCGCTTGCTCCCGGCCACGAATTAAGTCCTCTTACTTTATTGTGGACCTCCTCCGCGGTTTTGCTGAAATCTATCCTTGACATTTCCTTAGTGAGCATCGAGGCATAGCATGACTTGCTGTCATCCTGTTTTTCTCTTACAAGTCTGCCTTCCTCAGCCGCATGTACTGTTTTTACTATCAGTTCTGCGCCCAGTTCCGAAAGTCTGTCATGAAGCTCATCGGCAGTTTCGTTTTCGCCAATATCAAGCTCCGACTTCATCAGCATATCGCCCGTATCCAGTCCGACATCCATCAGCATAGCGGTCACACCGGTTTTTTTCTGACCGTCCAGCACTGCCCATTGTATAGGCGCAGCGCCTCTGTACATCGGCAGCAGAGAAGCGTGAACATTTACGCATCCCTTCTCAGGAAGCTCCAGTATCTCTTTAGGCAGTATCTTTCCATAAGCGACAACCACTATCATTTCAGGCGCGATACCGGAAATTATTTTCAGTGCCTCGCCGTCCTTCAGTGTTGTCGGCTGATACACCGGTATGCCGTTCTCCATTGCGCAAACCTTAACGGGAGGCGGCGTCATCGTATATCCTCTTCCCTTCGGCTTATCCGGCTGTGTAAAAACCGCTTCTATATCATTGCCGTCATCTATCAGCGCCTTCAGACAAGGCACCGCAAACTCCGGCGTGCCCATAAATACTATCTTCATCTTTTCCTCCTTTCCGGGACTCCCGCCGGGGCTCTGCCCCTGGACCCCGCCGGGGCTCTGCCCCTGGACCCTGCCAAGGGCTCTGCCCCTGGACCCCGCCAAGGGCTCTGCCCTTGGATCCTGCCGGGGCTCTGCCCCTGGACCCCGCAAGGGACGCAGTCCCTTGACCCGTTATGTGGGGGTGTTTGCTCTGACCAAATCTTTGATCGCTATCCGCTATTTGAATATGTTCCCGTGTTTCATAATCGGCACCGGCGGCTCGCCGGTTGTTCCAACAAAGGGTTTCCCCCAGTATGACTCGCCGGCGGCAAAAAAACTCACTTCTTCTCCATGCGGATAACATGTTCCTTGAAGAGGATACCGTCAAGGTGGTCGTTTTCGTGACAAATAGCCTTTGCAAGCAGACCCTCGGCATTGAGAGAAAATCTGTCGCCCTCACGGTTGTAGCCCTCAACGGTCACATACATCGGACGTTTCGTAATACCGTATTCGCCGGGACATGAAAGACAGCCCTCACTGCCCTCCTGCACACCGGAAGTGCTCACTATCCTCGGATTGATAAATTCCAGTCTGCCGTCACCTATATCAATAACGAATATTCGTCTTAAAATGCCCACCTGCGGACCTGCAAGACCAACTCCGTCATTGGCGACCATCGTTTCGTACATATCGTCAAGGAGAGCTTTCAGCTTGTCGTCAAATTTGTCAACAGGACGGCACACCTTGCTGAGCACAGGGTCGCCTTCCTTGACTACATTTCGTATTGCCATAACACTCACTCCATTATAAATTTGAAATATTGAAATATGTAAACAAGTCCCCGTCAGATAATATTATCCGGGTCAATATCCGGGTAAGCGCAGACATCCGAAAATGCGCTGTTCTTCCCGAAATCCACAAGCAAACGGGAAAGCATCTCCCGAAAACGCCTTGTGTTGCGGAACTTGATTATCATTCTGAATCTGTATCTGCCGCAGACCCGCAGTATCATTGCAGGTCCCGGCCCCAGCACCCTTATAGGCAGGTCGCTGTACTCGCTCGATGCAAGCTCCGAAAACGCACCCGCAAAATACTCCGAGGCTTCTTTTGTCTTATCCTTATCCTCTCCCGAAAAAGCAACTACGCATATATCAGAAAACGGAGGATAAAGCATACATTTCCGCAGAGCGGATTCGTTTTTATAAAACTGTACATAATCCTGATCGGCTGCCAACGTTATTATTGGATTCTCCGGCTCGTAGGTCTGCACAAAGGCACGTCCTTCAAATTCACCTCTGCCGGATCGCCCGACCACCTGAGTAAGCAGTGAAAAGGTACGCTCATAGCTGCGGAAATCGTCATTGTGCAGCATGAGGTCAGCCGAAAGCACACCCACAAGCGTCACGTTTTCAAAATCCAGACCCTTTGCGACCATCTGAGTGCCGAGCATTATGTCATACTCACCTCTCTGAAACGCGCCAAGCTTTTTCTCGTAAGCATAGCGCTGCATGGTAGAGTCTGTGTCCAGACGCAGCAAACGCGCATCGGGAAAAAGCTCCGCAAGCTCCTGTTCCGCCTTCTGGGTACCTGCTCCGGAATATCTGAGCTTGTCAGAACCGCATTGCGGACAGTTAACTGGCGCCGGAACAGAATAGCCGCAGTAATGGCACATAAGACGGTTATTGGCGCTGTGATATGTCAGAGAGATCGAACACGAAGGGCAGCTGATGACCTCATTGCACGCGCGGCAGGAAACAAATGTATTATGTCCTCGCCGGTTAAGAAGTATTATAGACTGCTTTCCGTCCTCAAGATTCTGCTCAATTGCCTCCAGAAGCTCCGAGCTGAAATCGGAGGTGTTGCCGCTCTGCCTTTCAAGGTTCATATCGGTAGTTATGACCTTCGGCAGCTTTGCGGCGCCGTATCTTTCCCCAAGAGTATACAGTGAATATCTGCCGCTTTCAGCATTGTAGTAGCTCTCCACCGAAGGAGTGGCAGAGGAAAGCAGCAGCAGACAATTATTGCTCACGCATCTGAGCTTTGCCATATCACGCGCATGATATCTTGGGTTTGACGAGGATTTGTAGGAATATTCCTGTTCCTCGTCCATAACTATAAGTCCTATATTTTTAAGCGGCGCAAAAACCGCCGAACGGGTACCTACGGCAATGTTAGCCTGACCGTTCCTGACCCGCTTCCATTCCTCAAGACGCTTTGAAAGTGACAGTCCGCTGTGAAAAACAGCGACCCTGCTGCCGTATCTCGATTTGAATTTTGCAAGAAGCTGAGGCGTGAGAGCGATCTCCGGCACCATGCAGATAACGCCCTTGTTTTCCTCGTTTGCCCTGTCTATGAGCTTCATAAACACCGAGGTTTTTCCGCTGCCGGTGATACCGTAAAGCAAAGCGACGGAAGGCTTGCCGCTGCTGTATTTTTCAAGCAGTCCGGAATACGCGCTTTCCTGCTTTTCCGTAAGGATAAGCTCTTTCACGACCGGTATCTCAGGCTCTGCTTCAGGCTCCGGCGGAGACGCATCATAATACTGACAGATACCCTTTTTTACAAGATTATCCACCACTGCCCCGGACACGCCTGTAAAATAACACAGTTCTTTTTTGGCGGCGTCGCCTACGCCTTTAAGCACCTCTATGACCGCTTTCTGGGAGTCGGTATACCTGCGGTTCTCGGTATCGTCAAGAAGTCTGACCATTTTTACGCTCAGATCCTGAATACGCTTTTTTGTAACCTCGGTACGGGTGAGTATGCCTTTTTTATAAAGCTTTACCAGCGGTTCATCCTCGATAAGACCAAGATTTTTCAGCAGCCTGTCAGAGCGGACCTGTGTTTTTCTGCTCCTCAGATATGTGACTATCTGCGCTTCAGCATCAGAAAGCAGAGCTTCATCTGTCGCAGAAGCCTTATCCGAAAGACCGTAGCTGTACATTATCCGCAGAGAAAGACCCGCCGGAAGCATTGTCTTGCATGCCTCGAAAAGGGTGCAGAAGCAGCGTTCCTTCATGCTCACGGCAAGCCTGACAAGTTCATCCGTAAGAACAGGCTCACGGTCGAGCAGCTCGCTGATGGTTTTCAGTCCTGTTTTGTCGGTGACCTTATGCAGCTCCATTATCATACCCTGACGCACCGAACCTCTGCCGAAGCTTATCATAACACGGCAGCCGGGCGCCGCATGATCCTTCACGCTTTCGGGAATGATATAGTCATACAGCTTATCGAAGTGATAAGCCGTATTTTCCACAGCAACGCCTGCTGCAAGATATTCCTCAGTCATCAGTATCAGGCTCAAGGATAGCGTACTTGTGATCTTTAAATTCATCCACAGCCACCAGAACGGGCTTGTCGCAGACCTTGCCGCTTTCCTTGCTTTCATCGGTTATTTCTCTTGCCCTTTTTGCCACTGCAATAGCCAGCGCATACTTGCTCACCTTGCCTGCAAAGATATCGTCCACTGAGGGTCTGTTGTACTTCTCATACATATTCCTTACATCTCCTTTTTTGTCTGTGAATACGGGTTTGCTTACTGCCTTGCGGCTCTTTCTTTTTCCAGGATATCCCTTACTCCTGCGACACATTCCTCTATCGTGTCATTTATCACAATATGATCGTAGTCCTCCGAGAGCTTTATTTCCTCTGCGGCTCTCTTCATTCTTTTTGCGATCACTTCTTCGGTTTCTGTTCCTCTGCCTCTGAGTCTGTTTTCAAGTATCTCCATTGAGGGCGGCATTATAAAAATACTCACGCACTCCGGAAATTTTTCCTTGATCTTTTTGCAGCCCTGCACCTCGATCTCCAGAATAACGTCCTTGCCCTGACTCATCCATTCCTCAGCCTGCTTTCTTGGCGAGCCGTAGAAATTGCCCACATACTGAGCATATTCTAAAAATCCGTCCTCTGCTATCATCTGTTCAAACTGCTCACGGGTAAGAAAATGGTAATGCACACCGTTTTCCTCGCCCTCTCTCGGTGCTCTTGTGGTAGCCGATACCGACACTCTGATATTGTCGTCCTTTACAAGTTCCCTGACCACTGTTCCCTTACCCGCTCCCGCAGGACCGGATATAACAGCAAGAAGTCCTTTTCCGTTCATTCTTTTTCCTCCCGGTCGCCGCCATTACTGGAGGCCTTCGTTGTTTTTGCCTGTTCCTTCATCCTCGCCCGTATCGTTCACGCGGTGAGCCACAGTTTCGGGCTGCACCGCCGAGAGCACCACATGATCGCTGTCTGTAACGATCACCGCCTTGGTTTTTCTTCCGCACGAAGCGTCTATAAGCATGCCCTTTTCCCTTGCGTTCTGTATCATTCTTTTAACAGGGGCCGCATCCGGACTTACTATGGCGATTATCCTTGATGACGAGAGCATATTTCCGTAGCCTATATTGATGAGTCTCAATCCTATCACCCGCTGTTATTCAATATTCTGTATCTGCTCTCTGATCTTCTCGATCTCCGCCTTGATCTCTACGACCTTATGGGCAAGCTCGGCGTCGCACACCTTAGAGCCTGTTGTGTTTGCCTCCCTGTTCATTTCCTGAACTATGAAGTCAAGCTTTCTGCCTACCGGCTCCGCCTTGTCAAGCAGAGATTCAAGCTGAGAATAGTGGCTCCTGAGACGCACTGTTTCCTCATTCACGGCGGTCTTGTCTGCAAAAATGGCTGCTTCGGTCAGTATCCTCTGCGGATCGATGGAGGTATCTGAAAGCACATCCTTTATTCTTTCGTAAAGCTTATTGCGGTATTCTTCTACCGTAACAGGTGAACGCTCTTCGATATCCGATACTAACTCAAGTATCCTCTTGCCGTGACTTATAACGTCTGCGGCAAGCTTTCCGCCCTCACGCTCACGCATAGACATAAAATCGCTTATAGCCTTTTCTCCAGCTGTTTTTACTATCTCAATAAGAGTCTCCTCATTTTCGGGCGCCTTTGTTACAGTAAATATATCCGGGTATCTTGAAAGCAGCGACACCGAAATATCGTCCTTGATCTGATACTCCGAGCAAAGCTCCCTGAGCGCTCTGAGATAACCCGAAGCAAGAGAATGGTTGAGCCTGACATCCGCTTCAAGGCTGTCGTCCGCCTCCACCGAAACAAAAACGTCTATCTTTCCTCTTGAAACATACTTTGAAACAAGCTCCTTAACAGTTTCCTCCAAAAAGCCGCAGCCTCTTGGGAGCCTGCACTGCAGCTCAAAAAAGCGGTGATTTACTGCTTTTATCTCAAAAACCGTTTGTCTGCCGTTTACGACGCCCTCAAATCTGCCGTATCCGGTCATACTTCTTATCACGTCTATCACATCTTTTCATAGTTATTATTATCAGGCACAGCGCCTTTCAATGAATAAAAGAGCGCGCCTCTTAACAATTTATTTTACCAGTTTAACACTGCTGTTGTCAACATGCACACAAAAAAACATTTAAATCTTTGGTAATATTAACAACGATTTTCTTAATATTTTATCACAAACGCATTTCTATATCAGTAAAGTAAATTCATGTTTACAGCCGATCTATTCGGGAAAAATAATATTGCTTACGGAAGCATTTTTCTCGGCAGCGCAGTACTCGTTTATAGTGTCAGCCGTTTTTATATGAGGGAGGTGTTAATTTGAAACGATTTATTAAAAGACTGGTCTTTCTGATGACGCCGTTGGTTTGTGTGCTGTTCATTATGGCTGTCATGGTCGGACACTTCACGCCCTCACAGCTTACTATGACACGTCCGGAAAATACGATACTGGGAAGCTCCTTTCCGCTTTCTCTGCAATATGACAGCCGTGACGCAATTTCCGCATCGCTTGACGCAGCGGGCGGCAAAAACAAGCTGAAGGCGCGTCTGATGATCTTCGGTTTTTTCCCTGTCAAAAGTGTGGACGTGGATATCTCTCCGCGAAAAAGTGTGATAGTCAGCGGTCAGCCCTTCGGCATAAGGATCTATACAGAGGGACTTGTAGTTTCCTCTGTATCAAAGGTCGTGACCAAAAACGGTGAGGAATGTCCTGCCGAAAAATCAGGCATTGAAAAGGGTGACATTCTTCTCAGCGCAAACGGCACAAAACTCAGGACTAACGAGCAGCTTCAATATATAGCCGGCTCAAGCGACACTGCCATTACTCTTGACGTCAAAAGGGACGGGCGTGTTTTCCGCACGAGCATTACGCCTGTCTGCGATGCCGCCGAAGGCTCTCTGAAATTAGGTCTGCATATACGCGACAGTATTGCCGGACTTGGCACAATGACCTGCATTGACCCGGAGGACGGCAGCTTTTTCGGTCTTGGTCACGGTATCTGCGACACCGAAAGCGGCTGTCTTATGCCGATGCTTGAGGGCGACGCCGTACAAGCCGAAATAACCTCCGTGAGCAAAAGCCTATGCGGTACTCCCGGTTCTCTGATCGGTCATTTCTGCGGAAACGAGCCTATTGGAACGCTTACCGCAAATACGATGCGCGGCGTTTACGGCAGGCTCTCCGCTTTGCCCGAAAACAGCGCCGCCGTACCCGTTGCATTCCGTCACGAGATAGTCCGCGGTCCTGCCGTGATGCTCACCACAATTGACGGCAGCGCTCCCTGTGAGTATGACGTGGAGATCGAGGAGGTCAGCTACAATGACAGCTCTGTAAGCAAGAATATGGTCATACGAATAACAGACGAACGTCTGCTGAAAAAGACCGGCGGCATTGTTCAGGGCATGAGCGGCAGTCCAATCCTGCAGAACGGCAGACTCGCCGGCGCTGTCACGCACGTTTTTGTGAACGATCCCACCAGAGGCTACTGCGCCGCCCTGAGCGGCTGACACTCGCCCTGACGATCATATATCTCATATCTGACAGCAGGGAACGTCCTTTTTTCGGGCGTTCCCTTTTTTATAGAGATTTCGCGCTCTGCGGAGCGCGACCAAGGGCGCTGCCCTTGGATCCTGCAAGCCTTTGAAAAGGCTTGAGCGAAACTTTTGTGTTG
>CADBPE010000111.1 GCA_902796475.1 uncultured Ruminococcus sp. | reverse complement strand
TCATCATCAGCGACACCTTCACACAGTTTGCAAAGCCTCTTATGAAAAAGCTTGGATGGCCTACTATTTTCTGCAATACTCTTGAGGTTGCTGAAAACGGCGAGATCACCGGCTTCAGAATGCGTATCGAGAATTCAAAGTACACCACCGTAAAGGCTCTACAGTCTATCGGCTACGAAACTATCGCCAGCGGTGACAGCTACAACGATCTCGGCATGATAAAGGCAAGCAAGGCAGGCTTCCTCTTCAAAAGCACTGATAAGATCAAGCAGGATAACCCCGATCTTCCCGCTTTTGAAACCTATGACGAGCTGCTTGCAGCTATCAAGGCTAACCTCGGCTGATCCTTTTTTGCATACGCCCTGTGAAGGCTTCCCCCCGCTGAGCGGCATAAAGCAATGCTGCAAATGCGCGTCTTCACAGGGTAAATTTTTCACTCATTATGTGAATAATTACGCACAATTCTTTAACACGCATTATCCGCCAAAATTCATATTATCAAAAAAGGGAGTGTTTTTATGCCCGATTTCAGCCTGTTGTACCCTCAGGGCGTCAAGCCCTCAGGAAAGACTCTCAGCGATGACACAGTAAACGACCTTTCTATCGAAATGATATGCGAAAAGCTTACAGGCGAACTGTTTGAACAGAATATCATCAAAAATATTATGATAAACATAGAAAAAGACCCTCATGTGATAAGCTACCGAAGGGACGTTTTTGATGATCTTTATCATTTTCCGGATCTGCGAGAAAGGATCAAGGAGCTGCTCGAAGAGCTTGCATATCTTAAAGACCTTGAAAAGTCTGCCAAAGACTCTTCCGCTTCACCTATATGGCAGCTTATCAACAGACTGCATGAGCTTGATATTTATGTGACCTGCATTTCCGAGATACACAAGTCGCTTCAAGAGCATGATATACAGTCGGAGGGTCTGAAGCAGCTCAGAGAGTTTGTCGGAGGGATATATAACGAAAGCGGATTCAAATATCTGCATGACGACATAAAAGAGCTTGTGGGCGAGGTGTCTCAGGTAAAGAGCCTTTCCCTTGGCGTAAACCTTGACAACAGGCTGATGCCGGTCGAGGTAGGCATTCTTGCCATAAACGACAAGCAGTTCACACGCCCCGGACTTCTCAACAAGTTTCTGGATTTCTCCTCAAACAAGAATAACGGTATCCATATAGGCACCGATATACGCGGCATGACAAAGATACACACCGTAGGCAAGGTGACGGGCGACGATCCTCTTATGAACAATCTCAGCCGCGTAGTAACTGAAATGCTCGGCACCACCGTAAAGCAGCTCAAAAGCAAGCTTGCAAAGTACACCAATGTCAGCGGGTACGGACTTATCAAGATGATACCGGAATTTATCTTTTACATTCGCTGGGCTGATTTCATTCAGCAGCTCATGGATAAAAACGTACCTCTCTGCAAGCCGGAGATACTTGACAACGGCTCTCGTGAGCTTCATGTAAAGGGGCTTTACAATTTAAAGTTAGCCATGCGCAGGCTCAGCAATAAAAAAGACGAGGAAATAATCCTCAACGATTTTGAGTTCACTAAGGAACACGGCATTTATATAATGACAGGTCCCAACCGAGGCGGAAAGACCACATTTACACAGGCTGTCGGACTTCTGTTCCTTATAGCTCAGGCAGGCATTTATGTACCCGCCGAAAGCGCAAGCTTAGCGCCGGCAGACTGCATTTACACGCACTTTCCCGCTGACGAAAACAAGACCGTAGATCTCGGACGTCTCGGCGAGGAATCACAGCGCATGAGTGAGATATTCACAGAGGCTACAAATGAAAGTCTGCTGCTGTTCAACGAATCCTTAGCGACAACATCGTTTGCCGAGGGTCTTTACATAGCCAAGGACGTTGTCCGCGCCCTGCGTTTTCTCGGAGCAAGAACGATATTCAACACCCATATGCACGAGCTTGCCATGTCATGCGGCGAGGTAAACACGCAGATCAAGGGCGATCTGGACATTGCGAGCCTTATAACGGGCATTCACGAAGGCAAGCGTTCCTACAAGATATTTATAGCGCCCCCTGAGGGCGTGAGCTATGCTCAGGACATCGCCAAAAAATACGGCGTGACCTTCGATCAGCTTTCGGAAAGGATCAGCAATCACGCTCAATAAGGCTCACTTCTTACCGCACAGATGATCGTACAGTGCTTTGCATCCCTTTTCTATGTCATTATACGCCCGCTCAAAATCCCTTGTATACCAAGGGTCAGACACAGTGCCGCCTTCTGTTGTATAGCTCATCAGAAGGCTCAGTTTGTTTTCGGTGTCATTTGTGATAATCCGCTTGGCATTTTTCATATTGTTGTTATCCATCAGGATTATCATATCATAATAACGATAGTCATCAACGGTCATCTGACGGGCGGTTTTGCCGTCGCAGGTCAGCCCATGTTCCATAAGCTTGCGTCTTGCCGGCGGATATACCGGATTGCCAAGCTCCTCTCTTGACGTAGCAGCCGATGCTATCTCAAAATCATTTTCACGATGATGCTGTTTCACTATGTTCTTCATTATAAACTCAGCCATAGGGCTGCGGCATATATTTCCGTGACATACAAAAAGTATCTTTATCATATCTTTTTCCTTTCCCGGCGAACCGCCGGCGCCGATTCGCGTTGTTCGCTCAACTTCGTTTCGCTCTTGCCTACAAACCGAACATTCAGTGCGAAACTGACTGGGGAGTCAATCCGCCGTTAGTAGTAAAATCGTAGTAAAACGAGAGGTGGATTATTACTAAGGAAAATATTGAGAGGATCAGGATTCATAGCATACATATTTTTTTGAAAATATAATCTCTTTCTGTTTTAGCTCCGCCAAAATCCGGCCAGGCTTTTATATTATCCCCTGCTTTTCTTGGAATGACATGAATATGAAAATGAAAAACATCTTGCCCTGCGCTTTCATCACTTGCATTGAGCAAATTGACACCATCATAACCGCAGTTATCTACCAAATGATTTGATATTCGTTTTACTGTT
>CADBPE010000110.1 GCA_902796475.1 uncultured Ruminococcus sp. | reverse complement strand
GTCCCTTGACCCTGCAAGCCTTTGAAAAGGCTTGAGCGAAACTTTTAATTTTATGTTCATACATTTTTAACTCGTTCAAAAACCCTGCCCTGTCCGGAGGATATATTGATATTGCAATTATTTTTATGTATAATTAGTCTGGTTAAATTTTTGTTATTGTCAAAAATAGTATCACTATGCAGTATCTTTTATGTAAAGCCCGGGGAGGATAAAAAATGGCTTTAAACAATATGAATAAAACCGGCGGGGTGCTGTTTAAAACGGTGTTTTTTTCCTGCTGATCTTCACCGTGATCATCGGGATCTCTCTGACAATTATTGTTAATAACAACTCCGGAACATACAATGCAAAAATAGAATACATCGATCACTGGACAGTAACAGATCAGGCAGGTCATACCTTTGAGACCGGACGCACCTACAATGACGACAGAGCCTTTAATGAGGATTTTATCATCGTTTCAAAGCTTCCCTCCGCTATCTGGCATGACAGCGTTTTGTGCTTTATGAACAGAAGCAATGTCAGGGTTTTTATCAACGGTGAGCTGAGAAAGGAATTCGACAGGATACGCGACACGGGCATAGCCGGCGGATCTATGAAGGAATTTTATATAACCATTCCGCTGAGCGCCTCCGATGCAGGAGGAGAGTTAAAGATCGAAAGAAGCAAAACAGACTGGAACCCGATCGTCTGCCCCGAAGCCTTTATCACATCATCGGACGGCGTATATGACTATATGCTCGGCAAGTACGGCGCTGCATTTGCTATGGATGTTATACTTTTTGTTACTGCGCTTATTGCCACGATCATAGGCATTGTGCTGAGAATATGGAAAAAACATACCATTTATATGCTGTACGGCGCACTGGGTATACTTGACGTTGCCTGCTGGCTGCTGTCGGTCTCGCAGTTTACTCCGTTTATCACAAGAATATATTATGTTGACGGTCTGATGGGCTTTATCTTCTGCATGATGATGCCTTTTGCTCTGCTCATATACATCAACTCGATCCAGAAGGAACGGTACAATATCTGCCACACAACATTGTACATCATTTCGATTGTCAGCTTTATTTTATGGACGGTCCTTCATTTTACGGGAATAAGATCGTTCCAGAGCTCACTTGTATATATAGACACCATTCTCGGACTGACCGGGTTCTGCGTACTGGTAACTCTGGTGCTGGATATCAAAAACGGACATATAAAGGAATATCCCTATACCGCAGCAGGCTTTCTAATTTTCCTCATAATGTCTATTGTTGAGATAATCATGCTGATATTCTTCCCGGATCACAGCAATGAAACTCCGGTGCTTATAGGTCTGATGTTCCTGCTGATACTCGTAGTCATTCAGCAGATAGATGACATACGAAAGGTCAGAGACCATCTTGAAAGCGAGATAAAGAACAAGAATGCGGAAAACGAGCAGATGTTAATTCACATAGTAGAGACCCTTGCAGGCACTATTGACGCAAAGGACGCCTACACAAACGGTCATTCCAGCCGTGTTGCGGACTATGCAAAGGAGATCGCAAGGCGCTTCGGTTACAGCGAAACTGAGCAGGACGACATTTTCATGATGGGACTGCTTCACGACATCGGCAAGATAGGCATTCCGGACGCCGTGATAAACAAGCCCGGCAAGCTCACCGACGAAGAGTACGACATTATCAAGAAGCATCCTATAATGGGCTCGAAAATACTTGCAAACATCAAGGAAAAGCCGGAGCTTGCGACAGGTGCCCGATGGCATCACGAGAAATACGGCGGCGGCGGTTATCCTGACGGCATAAAAGGCGATCAGATACCTGAGCAGGCAAGGATAATAGCCGTAGCCGATGCATACGACGCAATGACGAGTTGCCGCAGTTACCGAAAGTCTTTACCTCAGGAGAAAGTGCGGAAAGAGATAGAGAACGGCCGCGGAACGCAGTTTGACCCTGTATTTGCTGACATCATGCTTGAGATGATAAACGAAGACAAGGACTACAAAATGCGTGAGCCGGCCGGCGAGCCGCCGGTGCCGATTTCGCGCTGATATTTTACTCATGCAGAAAGAAACGCATCGCGGCTGTTACTATTTTCCAACCGCGAGCTGTGTATTTTCGGTCTGTTTTTCTGACAACGCGAAAGCGGCAACTCAGCAGCCGGAGGCTCCTTAATATGGACCTCCGGTTTTTTGTATGATTATGATAATGATTTTTATCAAATGATATGATATAATAGCATTAACGGAATGACAAATGTTTTACATATCATGGAGGTCGGAAAATGAAAAAAAACAAAGGAATAAAATTACTTGCGGCGGTCATCTGCTCTCTGCTGCTTGCTTCATGCAGTTCAAAGCCTGCCGATAACGCATCGCCGGCGCCCTCTGCTCAATCATCTCCCGAAAGCTCGTTTTCGATGTCGGAAGGCAAAGCTTCAATTGATGAAAATTCATCTGCGCAGATATCTGTCCCCGATGAGGTATCCGGCGAAAGTCAGGAGGAAAGCTCCGGTTTTTCGCTTGTGAGTACCCCAAATGATGAAATAATACAAAGTCCTCTGTACCGTTCGGCTGTTCTCTACTGCGTGGACGACAATGCAATACTGTACAATGACGGCGCGGAAATAAAGACCGCTCCCGCCAGCATGACCAAGCTTCTTACCGCTTCTGTCATGCTTGAACATATGAGCCCCGATGATATCGTAACAGTAGGCTCGGAGCTTTCACTTGTGCATCCGGATTCAAGTCTTTGCTATATTGAACAGGGCAACCGTCTGACAGTGCGGGATCTTCTGACGGGTATGCTGCTCAATTCCGGAAATGACGCCGCATACACCGCCGCCGTTAATACTGCAAGAGCGGCAAATCCCGATAAGAAGCTTGACGACCGGGAAGCATTGAGCATTTTTATAAACATGATGAACGAGTTTGCCGCCCGTTTAGGCATGAACGACAGTCACTTTACAACGCCGGAGGGCTGGGACGACAGCGATCAGTATGTTACCGGCGCCGATATGATAAAGCTGTGCAGTTATGCCATCAACGAGCCTGTTATACGCAAAATAGTAGGCACGTTCAGGAAAAATGCCGTTATAGAGTCCGGAGAAGAGCTCACATGGACGAACACCAATTCTTTGCTTGACCCCACCGGCAGCTACTATCTTGAAAACGCCATCGGCATGAAGACCGGATTTACAGACAATGCCGGTTATTGTCTGGCAGCGGCGTACAAAAAGAACGGCAAGACCTATGTTTCGGTAGTCACCGGCTGCAAAGGGTACGATGACAGATTTGAGGTAAGTCAGAAGCTGTATCTTAAAATACAATAAGAGCGTCAGAAACAAACAATGCAGATTTTTGAGAAACGGAGAGTTATTATGTCGTTTTATTATATGAGAAAGGGTATACGAAAACTGCCGGGAATGGTCATAAAGGCTGCGGCTATACCTGATCCGCAGGTGACCCAGGGCTTCGGCGCAAGAGAACAAACAGGTACGATCTGTGAAAAATACGGCGCCAAAAGCGTTCTTTTGGTGACGGACGAAAATCTTTATAAACTGGGCTTTTACGAAAAAGTCAGGGATTCTCTGGAAAAACACGGAATAGCCTGTACTGTGTTCAGCAATATTTCCTCAGAACCGACTCTCGAAATAATCGACGAGGGACGAAATGCCGCTGTCGGGTGCGGCGCCGATTGTATTGTTGCCCTTGGCGGCGGCTCGGTCATGGACAGCTGCAAGATAATCGCCGCCAGCGCAAGACATCCGGCTCAGAACGTAAAGCATTTTCTTCATAAGTTTGCCGTTGTGCCGGAAAAGACACTGCCTATGATATCTATTCCCAGTACAGCCGGTACCGGCGCTGAATATACCGTCGGCGCAGTCGTTAAGGACGATCACGGCGTTAAAAGATCAACTGTCATCATAGGTCTGGACGTTGAGCATGTTATTCTTGACAGTGAGCTTATGGTGTCGGCGCCCCGAAGCGTGACCGTGTGGTGCGGCATTGACGCTCTCAGTCATGGTCTGGAGGGGATCATGGCAGACGTACACTGCACCTTTGAGGACACCAAAAAAAGCTTTGAGTGCGTCAGACTGGTTTTCCGCAATCTGCCGCTGCTGCTTGATGAACCCGGAAACATCGAAGCAAGGCAGAGCATGAGCCGGGCGGCATACTACGGCGGCAATGCTATCAACAAACAGCTTGCCGGATACGTTCATGCCTTTGCGCATTCCATCGGCGCAGAATATCACATTCCTCACGGAGAAGCCATCGCATACTGCATCGTGCCGGTCATGCAGGCTCAAAAGGAGCTTTGCACCGAAAGACTTGCCGCTCTTGCCGTATACTGCGGTTTCGCTCATAAAAAAGACGAGCATCATAAGGCTGCCGACAGATTCCTTGAAGAACTTAAAGATCTGCTGGTGCTGTGCGGCATGAAAAACGGCTGTGAAGCTGTCAGAGAAGACGACTACGACACTCTTATAAAAATGATCGACAGCGATTCAATCAACTATTCCCCGCCCAAAACATTCAAAGACAACGAAATAAGGGAAATTTTAGACAGAATAAGAAAGGGTGACTGATATGGCATACACGCAGGAGGAAATAAGCTCCATTGTAAAAGCGCAGAGAAAATTTTTCCGTTCGGGCAGAACACTGGACGTAAACTGGCGCATAGCGCAGCTCATAAAGCTGAAACATTCTGTAATAAAGCACAAGGAAATGCTTATGAAGGCTCTCTATGAAGATCTCGGGAAAAGTCCGGTGGAAGCTTATCTTTGCGATATCGGTCCTATCATCACCGAGGTAAACGAAATTATTGACGGAGTTAAAAAATGGGCGCGTCCCGAAAGACATTTCAGCGGACTTATGTGCTTTCCCAGCACAAGAACCACCGTGTATAAGCTGCCATACGGAGTTTCGCTCATTATCAGTCCGTTCAATTTCCCTATCCTGCTCACATTGGGCGTTCTGGCGGCGTCAATAGGCGGCGGAAACACTGCCGTTCTGAAAACAAGCTCCAAATCGGCGGCAAGCACACAGGCGCTCAAAAAGCTAATTGCCGACACATTCCCGGAGGAATATATAACCCTAATCGACGGCGGCCACGATACTGCCGATATGTGTCTTGCCGAAAGATTCGACAAAATTTTCTACACCGGTTCACCTGCGGTAGCGAAGCACGTTCTTACGGCTGCCGCGAAGAATCTTACCTCTGCGGCTCTTGAGTTGGGCGGCGAGACGGGCAACTGGTGCATTGTACGAAAAGATGCCGATCTGAGAGATGCGGCAAGGAAGATAGCATTTTTCAAGCTATGCAACGCCGGACAGATATGTATAAACATCAACCAGATAGCCGTAGCCGAGGAGATAGCGGAGAGTTTTCTGCGGGAGCTGAAAAAGGAATTTATACGTCAGATAGGGACGCGGCCGCACCATAATCCGGACTATCCAAAACTTATAACGGACGCTGTATTTGACAAATGCACAAGGCTGACCGAGGAATACAAAGACAGGGTAGTTTTCGGCGGTGCAGGCTGCCGTGAGACAAGGCGTTTTGCGCCTACGATAATTTATCCGGTGAATGAAAACGAAGATATTGTGCAGCATGAGCTTTTCTGTCCGATACTGCCGGTAGTACCATTCAAGGATGCAGAAGCCGAGCGGATACTGGAGGTCATTTCGGAGCGTGAGCATCCGCTTTCGATGTACATTTTCACATCGGATAAAAAATGGGCAAACCGAGTAATGTCGACCATGCAGATAGGCGGCGGCTGCATAAACGAAGTCTGCATACACATGATGGTAAAAGGTGTTCCGTTCAACGGTACGGGACATTCAGGAATGGGTGCATATCATGGTGAGTGGGGATTTCGAGAGTTCACGCATCCCCAGACGGTACTTACGGGAAGGACGCACTTTAATTTACCGCTGCGAGAGCATCCATATTCAGGGAAAGCCGGCGAGATAAAGATGAAGCTTTTGAAAATTTTTGAAAAGTAAAACACAAAAGTTTCGCTCAAGCCTTTTCAAAGGCTTGCAGGTTCCAAGGGCGGCGCCCTTGGTCGCGCTCCGCAGAGCGCGAAATC
>CADBPE010000109.1 GCA_902796475.1 uncultured Ruminococcus sp. | reverse complement strand
GCTGTACGTCCGAAAAGATTGAACGGATACAGCACCACGCTTGCCTTTCCGGTAACATAGCTGAGCGGCACAAGCTCGCCGACAACAAGTGACTCACTGGAATTGAAATCGCCGTTGAGCATAAGGTAGCCTTCAGGAACAACGAAGTTTTCCATGACCTTGCCCAGCTCCTCATAGGAAAAATACCGTACTCCGCCGATCTGAACGCAGTTCACGCTCTTTGATGGATCTGTGCCTATCACAATCTTATCGCCTGCAAAGCCGATGATCTCTCCTGCCGAGATGTTCTTTTCCGTCTTTACCGAAACGATGTCGCCCATTTTCAGGTTTTCTGCATTTACTGTGATAACGCTGTAATTCTGTTCCTTGCCGTCAAGCACCTTGCTGAAGGAAACCACGTTCAGAAACACCAGCAAAACGACCGCCGCAATAAACAGAAGGATCATAAACACAAGCAGAGTTTCAAAAGCGCTTCTTGTAAGAGCAGCGCCGTCAGCGGCTCTTTCTCTTTTATACCTGCGGGTCTTTCTGATCTCACTGTATTTCATGGCTGCGGCCTCCTTTTCCGGCATTACATTATATTATGTATAGAGTTTCCTTCTTTCCGATAACAGCGGATAGCAAAAAAGGGACATGATTGTCCCTTTTCCGCAAAGATTATCTGATTTGTTCCTTAACCTTAGCAGCCTTACCGACTCTGTCACGCAGATAATAGAGCTTGCTTCTGCGAACACGGCCCTTTCTTACTACCTGAACGGCAACAACATTCGGGGAATGGATCGGGAAAACTCTCTCTACGCCAACGCCATAGGATACGCGGCGAACTGTGAATGTCTCAGCTACACCGCTGCCGCTGCGAGCGATAACGGTACCCTCGAACATCTGGATTCTTTCCCTTTCACCCTCACGGATGTTTACGCTTACCTTTACGGTGTCACCGATCTCAAACTTAGGTAAGTTAGCCTCTTCCTTCATTGAAGCGGCTGCGATCATTTTAAGTGCGTCCATCTTGATATTCCTCCTGTTTATTTCAGACATTCGTGCTTTGAAAATAGTCTTTATCAAATTATACCCTCCAAAGCAGAGGACTGTCCGTTTCAAAGTACGGCTCTCGCCGGGCTCCGAACCCCACCACAAGCAGCGGTATTCAAAGACTAAACTATTATAACATATACTTTCCGGAATTGCAAGATATATTTTTATTATTTCACGGAAATCAATTCCGGAGCGCAAGTCCCCCATTCCCGCCCGTCGGCCCGAAGGCTTGCCGACCTGAGCGATACTTTTTTGTTATTGTTTTGGGGTGATATCTTGCCGGACAGACCGTCAGACTACGGTGAAAGTGAAATACTTCTTTACTATCTTGCCGGTTGCGTCCTTTGCCTTTACGCAAACATTGTATTCTCCTTTGGACGCCGGTTTTAATGATACATATATGTTCGTTTTGTAATACTGGCTGACAGTCCACTTTTCGGACGAAGCCTTTTTATAGCTCACCGTGTATGTGTAGGAAGGTGTGCCTCCTGATGCGCCGGCAGTTATCCTTACCAGATCCCCCTGGCTTATTCTGGTGGCTGAGATCTTTGAGGTGTTCTTCAAAGCAGCCGAACCTACCACCAAAGGCATGGTCTTGGAAACTATCTTTCCGCTGCCGTCCTTTACACTTACGTTTATCTCATAGTTGGTCGCAGCTGTCGGTGTGATCGTAACCGTCCTGTTTGTGCTGTACTTCTGAACAGTCGTCCAGTTTACGCTGCCCGCCTTATGATAAGCAACAAAATATTTAAGAGTGCCTGTGCCGCCGGTACCTCCTGCGGTAACAGTAACGCTGCCGCCCTTCGCAATATTGCTTGCCGAAAGCTTTGACGTATTCTTCAGCGGGAGCGGCTCGACCGTAAGATCAAGTATCTGTTCCACTTTGCAGAAATCGTCCTCAACTATCGTTTTTACTTTATAATTGGTCACTGCGCCGGGCTTGAAATAGTATTGATCTGTTGAACTGTCATAGTTTGCCGCTGTCCAGTCGGAAGTGCTCTCTTTCCTGTAGAAAACGCTGTAACGGATATTGCCTGTACCATTCTCGGAAGCAGTACGGACATAAGCTGTCTCGCCCTTTGTGATAGTGCTGTTTACAAGAGAGCAGTAGTTGATCGGAACATCCCTCTGTGAATAAGGCACATAGGTCACTTCAAGCTCCATATTGTCAGGATCATAAACTATCCGTATCTGGCTGTCCGCTTCGGGCGCCGTAACGGTAATGCTTTTGCCTCTTGCAGCAGACGAAATCAGCGGTACGCTGAAGCTCAGCTTTTCATCGCCCTCCTTCTTTACGCTTTCGGAAGGACAGTAATATTTTCCGGTGATCTTGTCATATAACGAAAAGCTTATGTTTTTGGTGCCTGTAAGATACAGCAGAGCTTCATACTTGCCGTACTTATTTCTGTTCATCACCTTATCAAGATCTGTCCATTTATGCTCGTCTGAAATGTAGTAAAGAAGATTGAACTCGTGAGTGCTGATACCTGCGGTCTGGTCGGTTGAGCATACTATTTTTCCGTTTGACGAACCTGATGGATAGAAAAGTGTGGATTCATCAGGAAGCGGGATATCAACGGTCTGAGTGCCGTTTCCGTTATTGAAGATGATATTCTTGTACTGACCCTTTTTCAAAGTCACGCCGTAAACGTCCTGACCGGTCATGTTTACGCCTGCCTTGTTTATCTTTACGCCCGGCCAATCGGCATTCTTGTCGGAGCCGTTCCATGTATAAGCGTAAACCTTATCCCATGATTTTGAGTTTGTAAAGTAATAGGTAACAAGTGTGCCTATCTCGCCCGTATAACGTGAGAGGTCATCAATAAGCGACTTGAATTGCAAGTAGACATTCTTGTCTGCGACCTTCTGCGCTCTGTTCTGGTAATAATATTTTTTCAGCGCCTGATAAGCATCGTAGGAAGCATACTTATAATATTTATTGAGAATGATCTCAACATTGTTCAGCATTTCTTCCATGCTGACATTCTCTCCGGAAAGCGCGATAGTATCGTCAGGCTTTTCAAGCGCTCCGTTGGCATTTGCCTGCATAACATAGCTGTACTGCGGATAGATAAGTCCATCAGTAAGGTTCACGCCGTAGAATACGACCTGATCGTAATAGACCTCTACATAATATCCCTGTGAATTGAAGCCCTTGCCGCCGTTCCTGTCAAGACCCTCATCGGTTGAATCCGGCATTGTTGAGCCTGCGAGCGAAGGCACATGGATCATATTAGCGGACGTTCCGCCCTCGTTTGAATAATTGTAGCCCATTGAGAAGTCCTCGTGAGTATGTCCTGAAATGAACATCACTTCGGGATACTTTTCGAGTATTGCCTTGAACTTCTTTGTCGAGCTGTTATCGGGATTCAGCATTCTGCTGTAATAAGGCTTTTCAATTCTGTCGCCTGCGCCGTAGCCCTTTATGGGCGAATGCTGGATAATGAATATCTTGCGCTTGCCGTAGTTTTCTTCGATAATGCTGTTCACCCAGTTGATCTGAGCATCCGTAAATTCGTCAGCCTTATTCGGAGCCTTGTTCAGTTCAAGAGCCATGAAGATAAAGATATCTCCCGCCTCGTCCTCTTTCATACAGAAATACGGCAGGTCACTTGTAAGACCGTCGGTTCCCGTAGCCTTGACAAAATCATCCAGACCCACTTCTACGCCCTGACGCATATCGTGGTTGCCGTCAGACTCCCAAACAGGCTCAAGATAACCGCTGCTGCTGAGTATCTTCTGATAAGCGTCCCACTCCTTCGGACGCGCTGCCTGACTGTCATTTGTAACAACATCGCCCGAAACTACTATAAAGTTAGTATTTTTCTTTGCGCTGTACATAAGTGCATTGTTAAAATTCTTCTCTGCATTTACATACCAAAGGCTTCCCTTGTCTATATGTATATCGGAATAAGTGCTGAAGCTGTAAATTGCGCTTGATGCTTTATAGTAGGGAACTTTTTCGGACGGCAGGCGGTACATTGAATAGCAGTCCGATGTATACTTTGAACCCTTAGCTGCAATTATTCTGTCGGCGCCTGCCGGAATAGCCGTGTGATAGCCCATGCTGACAGTATAAGTCTTCCATGCGCTTGCGTTAAATTCTGCGATCGGATAGAAACCGTCGAGAGCGCCTGTGCCGTTTGCCCAATAGAGAGAGTATTTGCCTGCATCAGCCGGTGTGAAGCTGATCTCACCCTCGGCATAAGCATTCTCTTCATCATCGGCAAAATCGTATGTGATATAATTGTTCTGCGGAAGGTACCTTGTCCTTTTGCCTAACATATCATATACATACTTTATTTCGGATCTTCCCGCCTTATCCTTTGAAATGAAAACAACGCTGCCGTAAACATCGGGAGAATTGGCAAGCGTATATTTATTGCAGTAGACAGCGTACTCTGTAACGCCGTCAGCGCTTCTTGCTCCAAGAAAAGCCACCGGTGTAAAAGCAAAAATATCGTTTTTGCTTACTGCATCGTCAAATGCGCTTTTCACGTCATTTGGAAGGTCGCATTCGGAAGATGCGTTGAATTCAAAGCTGCCGGGCACAAGCGTATCAGAAATATAGCACTTATTATTCTTATAATGATCGTCAATGCTGAAAGGCTCTACTCCTGAAATTTTTGTTTTGCCGTTCGGATCCTCATAAACCGTAACTATCTTTATTGACGGCGAACCGCCCGGAACGTCTGCCGCCTGAACGCAGAGGAATCTGTGGTTGTAGCCTGCCACAACACCCATGCCCAGCTTAGCTAAAGGCGTCAGCTTTGCGCCCTGGTACTCCTGGAAAGCTTTCTTGATCGGTAAGTCGAGTGAAACACCCGAATCAGAAAAATCAACATAGGATACCGACCAGTAGCTTCCGTAACTGCTTTCAGCCGAAGCAGACAAAATCGCAGAGCCTGCAGCAGGCAGAGTGATCGCCGCAGACAGCAGCAAAGCGCAGATCTTTGAAACTGCTTTTGATCTCATTATGATCTTCCTTTCTTTCGAAATAGTGATAAATCAAACCCCGTCCTCATGTACGCCGAAACGATCATAAATTCCCGTTCCCGCATACATCGATCAAGATAATTTTACCACAATCCATAATATTTGTAAATATCAATAGTCACAAAAGCACGGAAATCAATTTTTCGCTTGGATTTTAATGTATTTGCAGATAAAGCTTTATCGCTGTACAATAAATGTAATGTTTTTTCTTTTCCGGCAGATATTTTTAAAAAATCTCTTGACAAAACGCTGTCCGGTGTGTATAATAGATACTGTTGTTGAAAACAAAATAATTTGCGAGTGTGCTGGAACTGGCAGACAGGCACGTTTGAGGGGCGTGTGTTTCACGACGTACG
>CADBPE010000108.1 GCA_902796475.1 uncultured Ruminococcus sp. | reverse complement strand
GCTCTGCGGAGCGCGACCAAAGGCTCTGCCTTTGGAAACCGCAAGCCTTTGAAAAGGCTTGAGCGAAACTTTTGTGTTGTGGTTTTTGGCGTGATATTTTTAGCGTGATATTTTGGAGCGCCGAAACTTTGGTGTTGTGCTTTTTTGCATGATATTTTGGGGCGCGGGCTTATGTGTTTCCGCTTGTTTATCTATGAACACAAATGCGGGGACTCTCAATCGAAAGTCCCCGCAAATTTTTTCGGTTTTTGTTGGCGTTATTTTATCATGCGCTTCTTTTTCTTCCTGTATGCTACAAAAATTCCTAAAGCGCCCAGTATTGCCGCTGATCCGGCAGCTACAAGCAGAGCAGGAAGTATATTCTTCTCCTTCGGCTGCTTCTCAGGCTCGGCATAGCTGTATATTACATATATCGGCAGATCCGTGAATACACCCTCGGTGTTGCCGGTCATGGCTTCAAGTACAAGCCCGTTGGCTTCTATTTCGCTGGTCTTATAGGTGTCGCCGGTCTTGCCGTATATTGTGTCGTATTTCAGCACTGAGCCGTTCTTCTGAATGTGTATTACATTGACCTCGCTGCTGCCCTTCGGATTGTCTGACGCACTTTCCTTTATATAATAATAGTTTACGGTAATATCCTCTTTACCGGCAGTTCCCGCAGCATTGACCGGGAATGACGCAAGATCGACCACCATGCCGTCTACCGAACGTATCACAGCCGTGTAATCGTCACCCTCGCGCAGCTTCATCTTTACACTGCGGGCCACCTCTTTGTCATCACCGCCCAGCAGTTCGTCAGGCTTTTCAAGATAGTTCACGGTCAGATCAACAATGCTTCCCGGAAATTTCTTGTAATAGTAGGTAACAGTCTGCGGTTCTTTTGAAAAGCTTCCGCTGAGTTTGCCTTCGGTCTTCTCAAAATCATATTCTATATCCAGCGCATGGAGCTGTGATGTGGTGTAGCTGCTGCCCGCAGTACCTCTGAATGTCTTTGCAGTGATAAGACTGCCGTCGGCGCTGTTCCTGTACTCTGCCCTTACAACACAGCTGTCGGAGCTCAAAGCAAGCCTGTCAAAGCTTTCCTTATCCACAAGCATGATTGCCGCACACGGAGGGACGGTCACCTTGCCGTCAGTTATCTCACCCAGAGAATTAAGGCCTGCTTCGGTCTTGCTGACTATGACAGTCCATTCGGAGGGAAGTGTCTTGCCCTGAGGCGGGGTCAGAGTAACGGTGGATTCCTTATCCGAGCCGTTGAAAATAAGCGCTGCGTTCTTCCACTCCTTGTCGGGCGTAAGGACATTTTCGAGAGTGTATGCGACTACGCCATTGTCTGTTTCAAGGAAGTTCATCAGCTTCGCAGACGTCGTTGTCGGGTCACGGAACGGCTTGAAATGCTTTCTTATCTCCATAAGACCGGAATAGTATGATACAAGGTCAGCGTATTCGGCTACCCTGTTCCAGTCGAGCTGGTTCAGCTTTGTCGAGGAAACATAGCTGTTTTCATCGCCCTGCTTTGTGCGCGCAAACTCTTCGCCCGCCTGCATGAAGCTTATGCCCTGAGAGGTCAGCACAAGAGCTGCCGTGAGCCTGTTCATATCAACAAGCTGCTCGTCACGCAGATCGTAGCTCATATCGTTCTTTACCGAAAGCACAAGCTTGTCGTAAAGCGTGAAATTATCGTGCGCAGAAACGTAGGAAACAGTCTGCGTAGGCTGGTTGAACATTACATTAGTAACGGTGTTTGCTCCTATGCCTGACATAAGCCTGCCTGCTCCGCTGCCGTCCTGCACAAAGCCCTTTTCGAGAGCGTTGAATACATGACCCTTTATAGCGTCACGGAAATCATCGTTGAAAGCGCCTACTCTTGAATCAAGCTGGCGGACATTCTGTTTTACTGCGGTAACCGCATCGGTGCCAAGCGCGCCGCCTGTCCAGGGCTCGCCGTAAATGATGATCTTTTCGCCGCCCTTGAAGCTGTTGTTAACAGCCTTGCGTATCTCGTTCATGGTGGTCACGTCATGCACACCCATAAGGTCAAAGCGGAAGCCGTCTATATGGTACTCGCTTATCCAGTAGAGAATGGAGTCTATCATGTATTTTCTGTACATAAGGTGATCGCTGGCTGTTTCGTTGCCGCAGCCCGAACCGTCGCTCAGTGTTCCGTCAGCCTTCAGGCGGTAATAATATCCCGGAACGGTAATGTCGAACCAGCTGCCGTCTGCGGTAAACGTATGGTTATATACCACGTCCATAATAACGCCGATACCGGCATTATGGAGCGCCATTATCATTTGCTTGAACTCGTTTATCCTCACATTGCCGTCAAACGGATCTGTGGAGTATGAGCCTTCGGGAACATTATAGTTTTTGGGATCGTATCCCCAGTTGAATTCGTCCGAATCCTTTACAGACTCGTCCACTGTGGCATAATCATATACCGGCAGAAGCTGCACATGAGTAACTCCGAGCTTTTTGAGATAATCTATACAAGTGGAATAATTTCCCTCATTTTTAAGCGTAGTACCGTTTTCTGTAAATGCAAGGTACTTTCCCTTATGCTTCACTGAAACGCCCGACACCTCGCTGCTGGAGAAGTCCTTTATATGTACCTCCCACACTACTGCGTCAGTGGGATTATCATACAGAATATGCTCGTCTTTATCCCAGCCCTCCGGGTCGGTCGAATCAAGATCCACGATCATGCTCCTGTTGCCGTTGACTCCGGCTGCCTTTGCGTAAACGTCGGCGGTCTCACGGGTCACGCCGTTTATAGTGACAAGATAGGTATAATACAGGTTTTTCTTGTCACCGGTCATTTTCAGGCTCCATACGCCGTTCTGACCCTTTTCCATAGCGGTGGTAGATATATCCTGTGCGCCGTCTTCTGTGGACGAACCTGTCTTGTACAGCTTGACAGCTACTTTAGATGCAGTAGGTGCCCATACCTTGAAGGTCGTGGCCTCTTTTGTATATACTGCGCCAAGATCATTTCCGTTGTATGCCTGAGCGTCCAGCTCGTGAGCAAAGCTTGTGACATTTTCTGCGGGCTTCTCGTTTTCTTTAACTGCGCTTGCCATTAAACTACCTCCTGACATTATCGCAACTGCTGTTAATATACTGATAAATTTTCTCGATATCCGCAATCCTATCCCCCCGTTAACGATTGCATATTTACTTTATGATTATATCACACTTTAACATAATATTACAATACTTTTTTAAATCTTCTTTATGTTTTTGACTATTTAGCACAAAAATCGCGGTCATGTTCTGTAATATCAAACATGACCGCGAGATCTTTATTTCTTCTTTCGGTAACGTGCGCCGCCCCTTTTGCGTGAGCGGTCATTGTCTGCGTGAGCCTGAGTATTTTTCTGTGTCTGAACCGCCGGCTCGGCTGAGCTGCCTGTATCATCAGACCCTTCATTCTCTGACGCAGCCTTATCCGTTTCCGCCGCAGGAGCCTCTTTTTCGTCATCGCCGCGCTTATCGGCAGACTCAGCTGCTGCGGGAGATACACTGCCGTCATCGTCAGCAGGTGAGATCCTGATCTTGCCGTTGTTGCGCTTGAAGGTAAATCCGAAGCACTTAAAGCCGGAACTGCTTGAGGCTTTTTTCTGTTCGCGCCGCTGCTGTTCCTCTTCCTCGTTGTAATCGTAGATAGGCGCATACTTTTCTTCGGGTATCTTCTTCTTTTCAAGTCTTGAAGCGACCACCCTCTTTGAGAGAGTAAAAATAACATAAGTGACCGGACCGCAGACAAGAAGACCGATAATACCGAAAAATGCGCTGAAAAGCACGATCGCAGAGATCATTATTATAGGCGGCAGACCTATCCTGGAGCCTACCACTCTCGGGAAGATAAGGTTGCCTTCTATCTGCTGCAAAACGACCATATAGATGATGAACCATATAGCCTGCATCGGACCGGCTGTGGCAAGAAGCAAAAGAGAAACTATTGCCGAACCGATAAATATACCGAACATCGGTATCCATGATGTGATAGCTACGACCACTCCGCCAAGAGCGGCATAAGGGAATCCGAAAATACTCATGCCGAAGGCTGTAAGAAGACCGATAATGACACATTCCATCATCTGACCGGTAATACTGTTGTAGAAAGACCTGTTTGTAAGCTGACCGACCTCTACTATAAAGTCAGCCTTCTTTGTAGAAAGCACAGAATAGATGAACCTTTTTACATCGGAAGCGATCTTCTCTTTTTTGGCAAGCACATAAATTGCCAGCACGATGCCAAGGAAAAGATTAAGAGCAACATTGATGATCGAGGTAATTATCGTCCATGCGGAGCTTACGAGTGTAGTGCTGTTATCCTGCAGGAAGTTTACGAGGGTAGAATTAAGCTTATCCCATTCGATATTTGCCTTTATCTGCTGCGCTATGCTGCCGATGAAATCCTCCTGTTCGCTCAGCTCGATGAGCCATTTTTGCAGGCTGTCGATAACTGCCGGTATTTTTTCGGCAATAGCCATAAGGCTTTTGGATATCTCCGGTATGATGATAATGAGGAACACCGCTATAACGGCAAGATAGATACTTATAGAAAGCACTATCGCTATCGGCCGCCGCAGCTTTTCTTTCACAGGACTGACAGGCTTGCCGTCACGGGGACGGAATAGGAAGCGTTCTATCAATTTAAGCGGCACATTCATCAGGATAATGACCACACCGGCGATGATAAACGGAGTAAGCACGCCCATCAGCCAGCCGATAAACGAAAAGACGATATCCATGTGCTTGAAGCTCAGATAAAACAGTATAACACAAGCGGAAAGCAGGAACAGTCTTGTCATATTTTTTCTGTTAAATTCCATATTTTCACTCCAATGCATTTTACTTCACCGCAGATGCGGTGATCGTCATACGCAGTAAAACAGTAAAATGATCCTGTCATAACAGCCGATGTACATACTTCGATTATAATACAGCGTTTATGTAAAGTCAACATTTATAAGATCCATGTTTGCGATTTTTGCGCCAATATAATAAAGGGGACCTTCAAACGAAAGTCCCCCTAAATCTCCGGAAGCTGCGCTGTTTACAGCTTCTTCACGAACAAAGCCCTTATTGCATTCAGTACCGCTATTACCATGACGCCTACATCGGCAAATATCGCCGCCCACATATTGGCAAAGCCCAACGCTCCCAATATCAAGCAAAGCAGCTTTATGCCTATCGAAAACCAGATGTTTTCATTTACTATCTTCATGCACTTTCTCGATATGCGTATGGCCTTCGATATCTTCAGAGGATCATCATCCATAAGCACAACGTCCGCCGCTTCGATCGCTGCGTCTGAGCCAAGAGCGCCCATAGCTATACCTATATCCGCGCGAGTGAGTACCGGTGCATCGTTTATTCCGTCACCGACAAACGCTGTCTGCTCCTTGCCGCCCTGCTCCGAAAGCAGTTCCTCTATCTTTGATACCTTATCCTCCGGCAGCAGACCGCTGTATACCTCGTCAATGTCAAGCTCCCCTGCGGCTTTTCTTGCCGCAGCTTCGGAATCTCCCGTGAGCATGACCGTCTTTTTTATGCCTGCCTTTCTCAGACTCGCTATTGCTTCGGCTGAGGTCGGCTTCACAACGTCGGAGATCTCTATATGACCAAGATATTCTCCGTTTCTTGCGACATGTATAACGGTCCCCGTATGATCATGCGGACATTTCTCAACAACAGCGCCAACGCTTTTCATCATTGCTTCATTGCCTGCCGTGATCAGATCACCGTTGACCCTTGCGCTTATCCCGTAACCGGCACATTCTTTTACGTCCGTGATCTCACAGTCGTCCGCTTCGTCAGGATACGCCGCCCTTAATGACACGGCAATAGGATGTGACGAAAAGCGTTCAACATGAGCGGCTAAATGCAGAAGTGTATTTTCATCGATCTTGTCCGGATGAATGGATACCACTTCAAATACGCCCTTGGTAAGAGTTCCTGTTTTATCAAAAACAACCGTTTTCGTTTTTGAAAGAGACTCCAGACAGTTTGAGCCCTTGACCAGTACGCCTTCACGGCTGGCTCCGCCTATTCCGGCAAAAAAGCTCAGCGGAATGCTGATCACCAGAGCACACGGACAGCTTATTACAAGGAAGGTAAGAGCGCGGTATACCCATATTCCCCATTTTGCGCCGCCACCGCAAAGCATTATGATGAGCGGAGGTATCAGCGCAAGCGCAAGAGCGCTGAACACTACAAAAGGCGTGTAATATTTTGCAAATTTAGAAATAAAATTTTCGGATCTTGATTTGCGGGAGCTTGCGTTTTCAACCAGATCAAGTATGCGCGAAACGGTGGAATCTCCGAATTCCTTAGTCGTTCTTATGCGCAGCACACCGGTCATATTCACACAGCCGCTTATTACCTCATCGCCGGTCATGACATCTTTGGGCAGGCTCTCACCCGTAAGTGCAGATGTGTTCAGAGCGGATTCACCTTCGATTATAACGCCGTCGATAGGTATTCTTTCTCCGGGCTTTACTACTATTATCGAGCCTGTTTCTACCTCGTCAGGGTCTGCCTCCTCAACAGCGCCGTCACGCTCAAGATTTGCATGATCGGGACGAATATCCATAAGCTTTGAGATATTTTTCCGGCTTTTTCCTACGGCATAGCTCTGGAACCATTCGCCTATCTGATAGAAAAGCATTACCGCAACAGCTTCAACGTAATCTCCATCGCCGATAATTCCAACGATAATAGCGCCGATAGTTGCCACAGCCATAAGAAAGCATTCGTCAAAGGGCTGCAAATGTATGATACCCTTTATCGCCTTTAGCAGGATGTCATATCCTATTATAAAGTAAGGCACGAGAAAAAGCAGCAGTCTCCAGATGCCGCTGACAGGCACGAAAATAAGCGCAACCATCAGCACAGAAGCCAATATTATGCGGATAAGGTTCTTTTTTTGTTTTTTGCTCACAGCGATGGTCACCTCACATTAACAAAGCCGTAAAGCTCCGTTCAGGACTCAAAGGAATATTTCGCAGTCACTTTCAACCTTCTTGCAGTTCTTAAGAACTCTCGGCATTACCTCTTTAGGGTCAGCGCCGTCCTCAAACTCGACAATAAGCTTGAGCATCATAAAGTTGACAGTCGCATCCTTCACGCCCTCGGTATTTTTTGCGGCATTTTCCATCTTGTTGGCGCAGTTTGCGCAGTCCACGTCGATCTTGTAGGTCTTTTTCATTGTATTTTCCTCTCTTTCGTTAATGATTAAATATTTGTTTAATCGTTGAATATATTATACTACTTTATTTCATGTCTGTCAATAGTCTAATGCAAATATAGATCTTCGTAAATCTTTGAATATAATTTCAAAAAATCTCTTGACAAAACGCAGTCCGGTGTGTATAATGAATACTGTTGTTGAAAACAAAATAATTTGCGAGTGTGCTGGAACTGGCAGACAGGCACGTTTGAGGGGCGTGTGTTTCACGACGTACG
>CADBPE010000107.1 GCA_902796475.1 uncultured Ruminococcus sp. | reverse complement strand
CCTGCGGCGGTCTTTGCGGGCTGTGCTGCGGGGGTCTGCTCTGCGGCGGTCTTTGCGGGCTGTGCTGCGGGGGTCTGCTCTGCTGCGGTCTTTGCGGGCTATGCTGGGGTGGTCTGCCCTGCTGCGGTCTTTGCTGAGCATACTGAGGATGTCTTGACGGATCGTAATTTCCTGCGGCAGGACGGTTCCGGTTATCATTCGGGTTCATTTATCATTATCCTTTCAGGTCGATGGTTATTTAAAAAATAAAAGTACGCACATACAATTTACAATATTTTCTCTGCCATGTCAAGCCAATTTTGCGGTGAAAGATAAACAAACACCTTTAAAGCTTATCGGACCCTTGCCTTTTTTATTCACAAGATATATAATAATAAAAAATATGTAAATAACAGAGGTGTGTGTTATGTCTGTTTTCAGCACGATCGACCTTCACGGTCACACCGTAGAAAGCGCCAGACGGCTGCTTACCGATACTCTCCGTACCCTGCCGCCCGATACGCGCGAGCTGGAAGTTATTCACGGCTATCATCAGGGTACCGCTATACGGGAAATGATAAGGAAATTCAGGCACCCGCGCATAGAACGCAAAATACTCAGCATGAATCAGGGCAGCACTATATTTGAACTGAAAACAAAAAAATGACTCGTCTTATCCGTATCGGGAGCTTTATTCCACAGAAAATTCCTTTACCGGCAGTATGCCGCCTATGTCACAAAGCGGCGCATCCGAAAGTGATATTGTTTTTATGCCATAATTGCCGGCAAATGACCTTATGTTTTCGCAGTCCGGATGTCGGTTAAGTCTGCCGCTGAAAGCAAGTGTGTCTTTTGAGATCAGACCGCAGCAGCCGCCTATGAATCCGTATGCGTAGCCATCAAGCGTGATATATCCTGGCGCTATCCTCAGCACATCTATACCGTTTTTGCGGCAAAGCTCATATATTGACGGATCGGAGGTCATTACGGCATTTTCTGCGGCAATGGCAGTCGAACATCTTGCGTACATCTGATTTGTGTGCAGAATGGTCTTTCCTTCGCTTTTCAGGACGCTCATAAGCTTTGGATCGGCTGTTTTTGTATCACACAGCACGTTTTTTCCGATCATGCAGATATTCAGACCCGGCTTACGAGCGGTGACCGGTGTGTCCGTATGTATAAGCTCAAAGCCTGCGTTTTGCAGCTCACTGCCATGCACACTGCTGTTTTGCGCACAAAAAAGCTTATTGGTCCTTATGTGACAAATGTTCATATCAGCATGAAAGCGTTCAGACCCGGAAATGCCGCTGAGACATCCCGGGTCGATATATTTTATTCCGAGCCTTGCAAGTTCATCCGTTATCTCTTTTATCCTGCACGACACAAGAACAAGGCTCACTCTGTTCTGCGGCAGGTTCGGGGATAAGATAAAGCTTTCCCTCATTTTCTCACTTCCTGAATTTTACCTGAATATCCCGTATGCGGGCATGCCGTCAATAGCTTCTCAGAGCTTCAACAGGACGCAGCCCGGCAGCCTTGAGTGCCGGATAGATACCGAATATCAGTCCGACGATAAGCGAAAACAGGACCGTTATGAAAATTATATCAACTCCCGGCGTCAGAGTCAAGCCGATCATTCCTGCGCCGGCGAAGGATACTGCCATACCCGCAGCAACGCCGACCACTGCTCCGATAAGCGTCAGAGCAAGGGCTTCGCACAGAAACTCCATAACGATCATTGGCTTTGACGCTCCGAGAGCCTTTTTAATGCCGATCTCACGGGTGCGCTCGGTAACGGATGCAAGCATAACATTCATTATGCTCAGTCCTGCCACAAACAGAGAAACGATACCCACGCAGGTAAGCACAAGCGTAAAAATATTTATGATATTATCAATATTTTCTTTCTGCTTGGAAAGATTCGTGACCATATAAGCGCCCTTTACATCTGTTTCCCGTTCAATGGTCTTTATTATATTTTCACCGGCAATATCATTGTCGTGGTCGGGCTTTATCTTTACGGCTATCTGGGAGAAATTGCCCGTATTCAGGCTCGACTGCAGCGTAGTATACGGCACATACATAAATGCAGGCACAAAGCTGCCCATCATGTTTTCAAGTATGCCTCCGCCTGTCTTTACCACGCCGACTATATCATATTCGCTGCCTGTGCCGCCGCTGTTTATAACAAGCTTCTTGCCTGTAACATTGTCGCTTCCGTAGCAGCTTTCGGCAAGTTTTTTATCAATAAGGCAGCACTTGGAGTATGAAGAAATATCCGCGGAGTTCAAAAATCTGCCATGCACAAGCGTAAGATTTATCATATCCTTTGCGCTTTTATCGATCCCCCACAGATACACCGGACTTCTTTCCTGATGGATATATGCATCCGTAGACTCGAACATCAGCGGCATGGCATAGTCAACATAAGAAAGATTGCGTATAGCGTCAAGCTCCTCCTCGGCAAGCGGTGCGCTCTGATTTTTAAGCATTACCGAAAGCCCGCCCATTCCCAGCTCGTCGATCTCTGAGGAAAGAGCGTTGCTGCCGCATCTGCTTATATTATTGATTATCAGCACGGAAGCCACGCCGACTGTAATGCCTAAAAGCGTAAGCAGCGTCCTTGTTTTTTTGCGGAACAGTATTCGAAAGGAATTGAATATCATGTCAATCATTGGTCTGCACCCTCCGTTTTGCAATAGTTATCTTCTGACCGTCATACAGCCCCTCACTGTTCACGATAACGCAGTCGCCCTGAGAAAGCCCCTCTGACACCCTCATGCCGTTCCGGTACTCCTTATCGGCGGTTATATATCGCTTTACCGCCCTGCTGCCTTCCGCAAGAAAAACATAATCGCCGTCTTCATCGGTGCGGATAATATCGTATGGCAGTACAAGCACATTCTCATCAGTTGAAAGCGTAATTGTGCAGGCTGCGCTGTATCCCACACGCAGCTTGTCGTCTGCGCTGTCAAGGGTTATAATGACCTCTACGGTGGTTTCCCGACCGGTAAGTCCGCTGGTGACCTCGGCTTCATCCGATATTTTCGTTACAGTACCGGCAAAGGTCTTTTCCGGCATGGCGCTGAACCTCACAGCGGCTTTCTGTCCCTTGCTTATACTGCCGATATAGCTCTCGTTTATATACACCGGTATCTCAAGATTCTGGTTTTCACTGATCTTAAGAATAAGAGCATTTTTTTCAAAGGGCTCGTCTGTTCCGTATTTTATATCCGTGACCTTGCCGTCATATCCGGCGCTTACCGTTTCAAGCGGACAATACTTTTTCAGCTCGCTGACAAGATCGGCGGACGAAGCATATTTTGACGCTGCTCCTATGATCTCCTCCATGCTGCTCATGCCGGAGTACTGCGAAAGCAAGGCAGTATAGGCATCGTCGATCTTATAGTATGAAAAAAGCTCATCGCCCTTTTTTATAATATCGCCGTTCTTCACCTTGACATCAGACATCACGCCCGCAAAAGGAGCCTTAACCTGTCTGCCGCTGCGGTACTGCAGCTTTCCGGAGGCGCTGATAGTATTGTCCTCGCTGTGCTTTGCCAGAATTATCACTTCAACTCCGGGTATGCTGCCGTTTATCATATAACCGGAAGTCACTATCACTCCCACAAGAAGCAGAGTAGCCAAAAATAAGTATGCGTATTTCTTCATTTCACTCATCTCCCCTCTTATTATTTGACATAACCGCCAAAATATCACATAAGCACCTTAAAAAAACGAATACATTTTTTGACAGTCAAACTCAGCCTTCGTATCTCCGCTGCTGCGAAAAAATCCGTCTTGCTTATTATTGACACTTGTGCTATAATATAACTGCATTTTTTTGAAATAAAAAAGGAAATGGGTGGAAATAATGATAGCAGTGATCGATTACGGCGCAGGCAATTTACAGAGCGTTGTCAAGGCTCTGAACTATATCGGCTGCCCGAATATCATTACCGACAACAAGGAGGAGCTTCTTAATGCCGATGCGGCTATCCTCCCCGGTGTAGGCTCATTTGCCGATGCTATGGACTGTATGAACCGTTCCGGCGCAGCTGAAGCCGTCCTTGAATTTGTAAAGACCGGAAAGCCTTTTCTGGGAATATGTCTGGGACTTCAGCTCCTTTTTGACGAAAGCGAGGAAAGCCCCGGCGCAAAGGGACTTGGTCTGCTCAAGGGCAGCATTACAAGGATACCAAACGCAAACGGTACTCTCAAGATCCCTCACATGGGCTGGAACTCTCTGGATATCAAAAAGCATGACGCTCTCTTCAAGGGTATCGAGGGCGAACCCTACGTTTATTTTGTACATTCGTATTATCTCAAGGCTGATGACGAAAGCATCGTTTCTTCACGCACCGAATACGGCGTTTCTATTGATGCGTCCGTAAGCAGCGGGAATATCTTTGCAATGCAGTTCCATCCCGAAAAAAGCGGCAAGGTAGGTCTGCAGATACTCAGAAATTTCGCCGCTTTGGCAGGAGGTGACACGGATGTACGCTAAAAGAATAATACCCTGTCTTGACGTAAAGAACGGCAGGGTCGTAAAAGGCACTAATTTTGTATCGCTGAAAGACGCAGGCGACCCTGTGGAATGCGCTAAAATATATGACCGTGAGGGCGCCGACGAGCTTGTTCTTCTTGACATAACCGCATCAAGCGATGCAAGAAATATCATCGTAGATATAGTAAGAGCGGTTGCGGATAACGTGTTTATTCCATTTACCGTCGGCGGCGGCATCCGTACCGTGGATGACTTTGTTGCTATTCTCAGGGCGGGCGCAGACAAGGTCTCTGTCAATTCCGCAGCCGTACACAGACCAGAAATAATAAACGAGGCAGCCTACAAATTCGGCAGTCAGTGCGTTGTTACGGCTATCGACGCAAAGCGCCGTGACGATAACAGCGGCTGGGACGTATTTATCAACGGCGGCAGGATAAACACCGACAAGGACGTACTGAAATGGGCGATCGAAGCCGAAAAAAGAGGCGCAGGAGAGATACTTCTCACCAGCATGGACTGTGACGGAGTGAAAAACGGATATGATCTTGAGCTGACCAGAGCCGTTTCCGAAAATGTAGGTATTCCCGTTATTGCATCCGGCGGCGCAGGAAAGCTTGAACATTTCTATGACGCTTTCACTGCCGGCAAAGCTGACGCTGTGCTTGCGGCTTCCCTGTTCCACTTTGGCGAGATATCCATAGGCGAGCTGAAGGATTATCTTGCAGAAAAGGATATTTCCGTAAGACGATAAAGGCAAAAGTGAAGCAGCGCAAAAAACACCCCCGATCCTGTAAGTACGGTACGCATAAAGAAGTTTTTCGCCATAGTATTTCTGATGTAAGGTCAGAAGTACTATGGCGTTTCTATTGACAATGTTT
>CADBPE010000106.1 GCA_902796475.1 uncultured Ruminococcus sp. | reverse complement strand
TCTCTGGTTCTATACTGCGTCTACAAATATTTTCGACCTTGTTACCAGCTTCTTCCACGAGGAATACAGGGATTCCGTGTTCATACAGGAGGGCGTTTCGTTTGTTTATGCGATACTGCCGATATTCATTACAGTAATGGCTTTCGTGCTGATAAAGACAGAAACTATAAATCTGACCAACGAGAACAAGTATCTGACCAACCTGTCTTTTATCGGTACGCTTATGATGGTAACTATGTCTAAACACAGTATTATAGAAAGACTTTCCTATTACTTCATCATATTTATGATACTTCTTGTTCCGGTGATCTATCAGTCGCTGAAAAACAAGGGCATAAAATATACCACATCGAGCGAAAAGACTATTGATCTTACCTCAGCAAAGAGCAGGAGAGTGATCTCGATCATCTTCCTGGTACTGGTGCTGGTGCTTTCAAATGTTCATTTCTATTACGGACTCAACGAAAATGCTCACGGCGCGGCGAACTACCTGAGCTGGATCGGCTACTGATAGAAATTCAAAGCTTTTTAGCGATAACCCACAAAAAAATAAAACATATTATGTGTGATTTATTGCTATGGGGAAACTTGTCATGGCTGTATTGACGCGCAATATACAATGTGCTATTATTCATTATGGAATGATAATATCTGAAAATTTCACATAAATATATCAGGAGGATGATTCTCAATGAAAACAGAGCACAAGATTTTATCTGCTCTTGCAGTTGCTACGGCAGTTGCTACTATCGGCGCTGCAGCAGTAAGTGCTGCCGGTCTTGGTGAGTCCGGTGAGGGTGTGAAGCCCTTCAGTGTAGAAAGCGACTACCCTATAAGTATTACCGTACCGCTCGAAGGAAATCCTGCTCTTGGAGCTGCTTCGATCACTGCTGACTTTGAAGCAGGTATGCTTCCTGCAGGCGATTACAAGCTTTCAGCCCGTGAGGTTGTCGATAATGATGCAGTTTCGGCATTTTTCCTCGATGCCGGTCAGGGAGCAGATGCTTTTGATCTTGTTGTGGTCGATATCTCTCTTTACACTGCTGACGGTCAGGAGATCCACGATGTAACGCCTACCATAACTCTTACGACTGAAAATTCATGCTTCTTCAATATTGTTGCCGTATATCAGGACGGTCAGATCGAGAGGCTTGTATATTTAGACAATGAAAATGGATATCCACAGGCAAACAAGATTTCTGCTAAGGCAAATCATCTTTCAAGATTCATCTTTGCCTCACTTATCAGCGAGGTAAGCAGAATAGAGGATGAGCCTATTGCGCCTCCGCCGGATGACGATGAGAAGAGCACTGAATCCCAAGAGATCCTTCCGAACGGTGATAACAGCACAACAAGCAGCGATGATTCCAAAACAAATAATACCGATAATTCAAAAGCAGACACTTCTGTAAAGCCCGAAACCAGCGAGGGCTACAAGACAGGCGATAACGGCAACACTGCCGCATTGGTATTTGCTGTCCTCAGCGCTGCAGCTCTTGGCACTGCTCTGCTTGCTACAAAGAGCAAAAAGTCAACAAAATAATCCCACAGTTTTCTTGATAGAACAAATCGAACACCGCGTCCTGCGGTGTTCTTTTTTACAAGTTCATTAAGTGAGGGCATTTCAGAAAATACAAATTTATTATAATAAGGAGGAAAAGCAAAATGATAAGAAAAAAGATAGCCGCTCTGGTTATGGCTGCGTTTGTTTCGGTATCTTCCGCAGCAATGTCCGCTTCCGCAATTGGTCTTGGAAATTCAGGTAACTTTACTTACTTTGAAAGCATCAACGATGTACAGTACAAGGCTTATGATGGCTATACAGCCGAGATAGGCGGGACTAAAGCTAAGGTGAATTTCAAAGTCACCAGCAGCATGAATGACGGTTCATATTTTTTCAGCGCCGCTCAGGTCGAAGATATCAAAGCCGAAAGAGCTGTCAGTGATCTCATATCTTCGGATGAATATGATTATTACGACATTGTTGATGTGGAAATATGCGACAGGAAAAAGCTGCCGCAGTATCCGTTTATGTTTATTTCCATTAGCTCCGAACGCGCTATAGGCTATAACTGCGTCTACATTGTTAATGAGGACTATTCGCTTTACAAGAGCAAGCTTTACAGATATGTTGACGGAGAAAAAAATGCGGCTGTATTTGAAAATTACGGCAAGACACGTTTTGTTCTTATGAAGCTCAAAGAGGATGTTGATGTGGAATATCTTGATGAAGATATAATAGGTCCTGATGTTCCCATACCTTCGCCGATGCCTACTCCGGTACCGACGCCCAAGCCTTATCCGCATACGGATCCTATTTATACTAAGGATGACAGTGATGACAGCAAAACTATAAACTCCGGCGGCTCTGTTACCGATGCTTCTAAGGTATTACCTATCGGAGAAGAAACAGATCCCAAGGACATTCAGAACAGTGCGAACTCTCCCGATGAGGGATCTGTGACTGAGGTATCAGACGGCGAAACGTCAGAGATCACGGAAGTAAGCATAGAGGACAGCAAGATAAGCGAAGTCAGTGAGATCAGCGGGAACAGTCAAAACTCTGAGAAAAGCCAGGGATCAGGCTCAGACGCACAGACTTCAGCTCTCCAGCCCGACAAGGATGGCGTAAAAACAGGCGACACCGCACCCGCAGCAGCCGTTTTTGCTGTCGTAGGCGCAGCAGCGCTTCTTACAGGAATTTCCGTTTCAAAGAAAAAGAAGACTGAATAATTTGATAAAAACGCTCAAGGGAATCTGTTCCCCTGAGCGTTTTTTTGCGCTTGCAAATATATTAAAATTTAGCGGTTTTAGGAAAGGGGTTCGGGGGATAACCCTTTTTCCGCCGGAAAAGGGTTTCCCCCGAATGACTTGCAGTCCGGAATTTCTGCCGCCGCTTGCTATGCCAGGCGTTGGCGGAGCATCAGAAGCAGCTTCTTTTCACGGCGGGAGACCTGTACTTGTGTCATGCCGAGAAGGGCGGCTGTTTTCGTTTGTGTGAGGTTGCGGAAATAACGAAGCTGTATCAGCGTCCGGTCGGCTTCGGGCAGCCTTTCAAGCTCGGCGCGCAGAGCAAGCTGCTCCGTTATGCGCTCATCAGGCGGGTCGGTGGGAATGTCGGTCTGAGAGTCGTCTTCTGTCATGGTCAGGGAAACCGGACGCTGCAAAGCGTTAAGGGCTTCCGCAGTTTGTTCCGGCGAGATGCCCACAAGCTCCGAAAGCTCTGAAACGGTAGGCTCACGTCCTGCGGAAACAGAAAAGCTCTCGGCGGCTCGGCTTACCTTTAGTGAAAGCTCCTTTAATGTCCGCGATATCTTTACCGAACCGCCGTCACGGAAAAGGCGGCGTATCTCGCCAAGGATCACGGGAACGGCGTAGGTCGAAAACCTGTATCCGAGAGTGGGATCAAAGTTTTCGGCAGCCTTCACAAGACCTACGCAGCCTGCCTGATACAGATCATCGTATTCAATGCCCCGTCCCTTGAAGCGTTTGGCGCAGGAATGTACAAGACCGAGATTATCTTTTATCACGCTCTCGGTGTCAGCCATTGGATATCCTCCGGCTCAGTGTCTTTTTTAATGTGACGGTAGTTCCTTTCTGCGGCTTTGAGCGCACGTTCACGCTGTCGGAAAAGCTCTGCATCACGGCAAAGCCCAGACCTGCCCTTTCCTCGCCTGCGGCAGTGGTGTAAAGCGGCTCCATAGCCTGCTTTATGTTTTCTATGCCGCATCCGCTGTCCCGTATGCGTATCACGACAGAACTGTTGGGCAGCAGCTTTACATTTATTGCAATGCGGCCGATCTCGTTTTTGTAGGCGTGAACGATACAGTTTGTCACCGCTTCGGAAACGGCGGTCCTTATCTCGTTCAGTTCGCCTATGGTGGGGTCGAGCTGGGCAATAAACGCCGATACAGCCGAACGCGCAAAGCTTTCGTTTGAGGAACGGCTCTCAAAGGTCAGATCCATTTCGTTAAGCACTTTCACAGACTTCACCTCGTCTTTCTATAACATCAAGTGCGCCGAGACCCGACAGCACCATCAGCTTCTCAAGAGCATCGGGCACGTTCACCACATGAAGATAGCCGCCGTAAAGTCCCATAAGGCGGTACCTGCCCATGATAAGACCGATGCCGGAGCTGTCCATAAAGCTGACGGAGGAAAAATCAAGGCGCAGTTCACGGGGGCGCTTCTGCTGGATAAGGGTGTCGGTCTCTTCACGGATAAGGCGGGCGGTATGGTGGTCGATCTCGCCGCTGAGCCTGACTGTCATTACGCCGTCATCCAGACTGACGCTGCTTTTCAATGATATTCACTCTCCTTCGTAATGTTATTATGGCAGGCGATAGGTCATGCAGAAATTTTCTGCAATTACAGTGTAGCACAATACATTCAGGAAATTTGTCAAATAAAGAGCAGGCGGCATTTTCACCGGAAAGTATGAGTTATTCGTTAGTACGCAGAAGGTTTCAGCATAAACTGTTTGTCAGGCGAATATAAATTCATAGAAAAAAACAGTGAGAGGATGCGGAACATGGAATATCAGCTTACCCGTGAAGTTTGCAGGACCCCCGAGACCGTCTTTGAAGGCGCAAAAGAAATGCCTGTTGACCTTGATCTCAGTCTGCCGGATTATTGTCCGGATATCGAAAAGATACTTAAATGCAGGATCAGTCCGGGCATAACATCTAAAAACATTTCCGGCGATATGCTGGAGGTAGAGGGCAGCACACTTATCAGTCTGTATTATCTTGATTCGAGAAAACAGGCGGTCAGACTGTGCGAGCATTCAAGCCCGTTTTCGTGCAGCTTTTCGCTTAAATCATGCCCCGATGATGCTATGGCGATGGTCAGGCTCAAAACTGAGTACCTCAATTGCCGAGCCGTCAGCCCGAGAAGAGTGGATATTCACGGAGCCTTTTCGGTCGCCGCAAGCGTTCAGGCATCCGCCGAACAGGAGTATTTCAGCAGTATCCAGGGCGATGATATACAGCAGAAAAAGATAGTCCGCACCGTCAGCAGGCTTTGTGCCGCCGGTCAGCAGCAGTTTTCAATTACCGAGGTGCTGGATATCGGTCAGGGGAAGGGCTTTCCGGAAAGCATACTCCGCAGTGAGCTTTCGGTGAGCTGTGACAGCGTTAAACCGCTGAGCGATAAGATCATGATAAGCGGTGAAGCCGCTCTGCGGATACTTTATGTTACCGATATCGAAAGCGGCGCTCAGGACGTTATGACCTTCAATATCCCGTTTTCTCAGGTGCTTGACGCCAAGGGCATAAGCGACGCCTCTGTAAACGAGGTGAGCGTGGATGTGATGAATTACGATACTGCGCTGAAATCTGAGTATGACGAGAACAGCACGCTTGTCACACTGGACGCAAGGCTTTGCGCGGCTGTTATCGCTACCGAGGAGATGCCCGTTGAACTGGTCGAGGATGCGTATTCAACTGACTACGAGCTGGAAATTGAAAAGAAGCAGTATAAATTTTCACATCTTAAGGCGCTGCTCAATGAGGATATCCAGGTGAAAAGCGAACTGAACACCGGCGACTGCGGTATCAGCCGGGTGATAGACATCTGGTGCGATAATATAAGCAGTCTGTGGGTGTATGAAAACGGACAGTTCAATGTGAAGGGCAAGGCGGGCTGCTGTATTCTGGCGCTTGACGGCGAGGGCGTACCCTATTATGTTGAAAGACCTGTAGATTTTTCTTTTGCTCCGGAGCTTGGTGATGATCTTCAGGCGCCGTGTGCAAAGATCGAGGTAAAGCCGGCGGGGATCTCCTTCCGCATAACAGGTGACAACAGCATAGAAATAAAGCTGGATATGAAGCTTGCGGGCAGCATTTCCGAACAGACTGTAATGAAGGGCATTGTGAGCGCGCGCAGCAGTGACGACCGCTGCAGAGCAAAGGACAAAACTGCCGCCCTTACTCTTTACTATGCCGAAAAGGGAGAGTCATTGTGGGATATCGCCTGCGCCTACTGTACCTCTGCGGAGGCTATCCGGCTTGAAAACGAAATGACCGAGGATATTATTGCCGCCGACGGCATGATACTGATTCCGATGTGACAGGGGAGGAGAGCGCTGATGGAAGAAATGAACGTATACAAGGATATTTCAAAAAGAACGAACGGCGATATTTATCTGGGGATCGTGGGACCTGTCCGTACCGGCAAGTCTACATTTATAAAGCGGTTCATGGATACCCTTGTCATTCCGAATATTGCCGACGGTGAGCAGCGTGAGCGGGCTACCGATGAGCTGCCGCAGTCCGCAGCAGGCAAGACTATTATGACGACCGAGCCGAAGTTCATTCCCGAAAACGCCGTTGAGGTGAATCTGGAGGACAACGCCGTTTTCCGTGTGAGAATGATCGACTGCGTAGGCTATATCGTACCGAGCGCTTTGGGCTACATAGAGGACGAAGCGCCCCGTATGGTAAAAACGCCCTGGTTTGAAGATGCTATTCCCTTTGATATGGCTGCCGAGATAGGCACCAAGAAGGTCATTACGGATCATTCGACTATTGGTCTGGTAATAACGACCGACGGCAGCATAAGCGATATTGCCCGTGAGGAGTATGAAGAAGCCGAGGAACGTGTGATAAGAGAACTGAAGGAGATAAACAAGCCCTTTATTGTACTGCTTAATGCAGTCGAGCCTCATTCAAAGGAGGTTCTGGAGCTTTCTTCACAGCTTAGTGAAAAATACGGCGTACCGGTGGAGCCTGTGAGCTGTATGGATCTCGATGAGCGGGAAATAAAGCGGATACTTGCAAGGGTGCTTTTTGAATTTCCGGTCAAGGAGATAAAGGTGGATATGCCCCGCTGGGTAAGCGGACTTGAAAAGGAGCATTGGCTGCGCAGCAGGCTGTTTTCGGCGATACAGGGCAGCGCAAAGAATATCCGCAGACTGCGTGAGGTGAGCGATGCCGCCGACAGCATTTCCGGATGCGAATATGTGGTAAGGGCAGAAACAAGCTCTGTTGATCTTGGTTCCGGCAGAGCGCGTCTGCGGGTAGAGCTGGAAGGCTCCTTGTTCTATAAGGTGCTTGGCGAAAAGACCGGCTTTGAAATTCAGGACGAGGGCGGGCTTCTTGATGTTATGCTTGAGCTTTCGGGAGTCAAGAAGAAGTACGAGCGTCTGAGTCAGGCTTATGAGGACGTGAACGAAACGGGATACGGTATTGTGATGCCTACTATGGATGAGCTTACGCTTGAGGATCCGGAGATAATCAAGCAGGGCGGCAGATACGGAGTGCGTTTGAGGGCAAATGCGCCGTCTATTCACATGATGAAAACGACAATAAAGACGGAGATAACGCCGATAGTAGGCTCTGAGCAGCAAAGCGAGGAGCTTGTGGGATATCTTCTCAAGGAGTTCGAGGAGGAGCCTGCGAAGCTCTGGGAGTCGAACATTTTCGGAAAGTCGCTGCATGAGCTGGTCAATGAAGGCTTGCAGAACAAGCTTTACCGTATGCCTGCGGACGCAAGGAAGAAAATGAAGGAGACCATTGAGCGGATAATAAACGATGGCTGCAACGGTCTGATATGTATTATTTTGTGATGTTCGCTGATTTGCGCAGTATTCTCGTCACAAAATACAAGTTTTTCAGGAAAGGGTTTCCCCCGGTGTAACTTTCCGTACCGCATGATTTCCCGTAATTCTTTCTCACGGCACTTGATTATTTTTGAGGAATAGAGTAAAATAAGAGATACTATAAAATCAAAAAAGGAAGGCGAGATCATGGCACAGAATCCTGTTGTGACCATCAAAATGAAAGACGGAAAGATCATCAAGGCGGAGCTTTATCCTGATATCGCACCCAATACGGTGAATAACTTTATCAGTCTTGTCAGCTCCGGCTATTATAACGGACTGACTTTCCACAGAGTTATCTATAACTTTATGATCCAGGGCGGCTGCCCCAACGGTACCGGCACCGGCGGTCCCGGCTACCACATTAAAGGAGAGTTCTCCAAGAACGGCTTTAACAACAGCATAAAGCATACTGCGGGAGTTCTTTCTATGGCAAGGTCGATGTTCCCGGATTCCGCCGGATCGCAGTTCTTCATCATGCACAAGGATGCGCCGCATCTTGACGGATCCTATGCCGCTTTCGGCAAGGTCGTTGAGGGTATGGACGCTGTAAACGAAATTGCAGCCTGCGATACGGATTTCAATGACAAGCCCCTTGACCCGCAGATCATGGAGTCGGTCACCGTTGACACCTTCGGCATAACATATCCTGCGCCGGAGAAGGTATGATCTGAATATCCCTAAATCAAAAAAGCAGCCGGAAGATTTTCCCTTCCGTGCTGCTTTTTTATATTTCCGCGGATAATTCTCCTATGCACATTTCGCTTCCTGCGTGTGTGAGCTTTACCGGAACGATCAGGCCGGTTATGTCGGTTTCCGATCTGACGTAAACCTGAGTGTAGTTCATGGTGTAGCCCTCGTAATAGCCGTCTTTGTTCAGTGTTTCGATAAGTACGTTTTCTGTGCGTCCCACCTGCGAGGCAAGAAATCCCGCTATGCTCTGTCCGGCGGTCTGAGCCATAAGAGCGGCTCTTTCCTTCTTTACCTCCGGAGCTATCTGGTTCGGCGCTCTGTCGGCAGCAGTGCCCGCCCTTCTTGAATATGGGAAAATATGCACTCTTGCAAAGCCGATCTTCCGGACGAAATCCATTGACTCCCTGAATTCTTCATCGGTTTCTCCGGGAAATCCGACCATAACGTCAGTGGTGATTGAGGGATTGTCAAATACTCTGCGGATGTTGTTCACGATATCCTCATATTCGGCTGTTGTGTAGTGCCTGTTCATGCGTCGGAGAGTTTCGCTGCATCCGCTTTGCAGAGCAAGATGGAACTGCGGACAGAAATTTTTATAGCGTGAGATGGTCTTCAGGGTATCAATGTCCATTGATTCCGGTTCAAGAGAGCCAAGTCTGATGCGAATATCGGCGCTTTCGCAGGCTGCCGAAACTGCGTCGGAGAATTTAAGTCCGTTATCGCTGCCGAATGAGCTGAGGTTTATGCCGATAAGCACGACCTCTTTGTAGCCGTTCTTTGCAAAGGCTGCAATTTCGCTACGGATATATTCAAGCGAGCATGAACGCACACGTCCTCTTGCGTAGGGGATTATGCAGTATGAGCAGAAACGGTTGCAGCCGTCCTCTATTTTAAGGTAAGCTCTGGTACGGTTCATAAAGTCATCAACGAAAAGAGCTTCGTAGGGGTCGGCCTTTTTATATTGCTCAACTGAGGTGAGCTTTGCGCCGCTTGTAAAATATCCGTTAAGTACCGGGACAAGATCGCTCCGGCGCTTGTTGCCAAGCACGATATCCACCTCCGGCAGCTTGTCGCCGCAGTCCGGGAAAGCCTGAGCCATACAGCCGGTGAGAACTATCACCGAAGCCGGATTTTCACGCCTCAGACGATGTATAAGCTTAACAGCCTTTTGCTCGCTCACCTTGGTAACGGCGCAGGAATTTATTACCGAGATATCGGCTTTTTCGTCCTCGTTTACTATTTCATATCCGTTTTCACTAAGAGCCCTAAGCATTGCCTGGGTCTCGAACTGGTTCACCTTGCAGCCTAATGTAAGAATTTTTACTCTCATAATCTGTCCTCATTTTACATATCATAATTAGCAGAGTGCCGGTCGTTTTACAATAAGGCTCTGCGCTGGCTTATAATAACGAAAAAAAGAGCCCCGGCACATCAGTGTCAGGGTGTTTCTGGAGATAACGGGAATCGAACCCGTGACCTTTCGAATGCGAACCGAACGCTCTACCATCTGAGCTATACCCCCATGCAAGTATATAATAATACATTTACTGGTATTTTGTCAACAGTAAAATTGCCCTGTGTCCTGCGCGCTGCTGAAAATGTGGAAAAGTGTGATTTTCCGCACAAAAAACGCTTGTCAAAAAAAACTAAAATTTGAAACACTTTTACTAAAATATGGCTTATGATACGAAATTGTGCAAAAACTGTTACTAAATGTAATTTTCTTTAATTTTTTGTTGACCTGAGTGCGGTTTGCTGATAGAATTATAAGCATGAACAAGAAATAAGAAAAGAAAGCGCACCGACGGCTCCCTTTGAGGGAGAAGAGATCATCCGAAAATTGAACAATCCGAAAGGACGGGGTCAGAAAATGTACACCACAAGAATTTTTTTGCACGACCTTACAAACGTTAAGAAGTTTGCAGCTATGACAGCCAAGTATGATAAGCTGAGGATCAACCTTATTTCAGATATCTACACCATCGACGCACATTCCCTTATCGGAATTATCAGTCTTGACATCACAAGCCCGCTGGTCCTTGAAGTTCCCGATGAGGAGCCTACCGAGGAATTTCTTGCGGATATCGCTCCCTTCCTCTATGAAGAGAGAGCAGAAGTCCTTGCTAAGTGATCTTATTCTGAATATCAAAAATCAACACGCCTGTGGGATCGATTTTCCGCAGGCGTGTGTTTTTTGTGTGAGCGTTTCAGTGAGCAGGCGGTCAGCTTTCGTCGATCTCCAGACTCAGACTTTCCCATTCTTCATACATTGTGTCAAGCTCACGTCGGGTCTTGTCGATCTCTGTGGTCAGCTCCAGTATTTTTTCATAGCTTGCCGCATTCTCCGGCATTTCAAGCTCTGTATTCAGCGCCGAAAGCTTATCCTCCGTTTCGGATATCAACAGTTCAAGCTTTGTCAGTCTTGCCTTGGCTCGTCTGCGCTGAGCGTCTTTTTCCTTTTTATTCTTGTATTCGGTCTGCTTCTCTGCTGTCGGCTCGGCAGGCTTCTTTTCTTCCTTTTCAAACGGGCGGAACTTCTGAAGAAAAGCTTCGTAGTTGCCTTCAAATACCAGAATACCGTCCGGCGTAAGATAGAATATCTTATCCGCAAGACTGTTGATAAGGTAACGGTCATGGGATACGATCAGCAGGGTGCCTTCATAATCGAGCAAGGCGTTCTGCAGAGCTTCACAGGAATTTATGTCAAGATGGTTGGTCGGCTCGTCCAGGAGCAGGAAATTCGCCCGTGAAAGCATAAGCTCAGTCAGCAGCACCTTGGCGCGTTCGCCGCCGCTTAGTGTGGAGAGCGGTTTGAACACATCATCATTTTTGAAAAGCAGTCTTGCAAGAGTGCTTCTTATTTCGGTGTTGGTCATGGAAGGGAAGCTGTCCGATATTTCCTCAAAGACAGTTTTGCTGCTGTCCATGCCGCTTTGTATCTGATCGTAATAACCCTTCTTCACACCGACGCCGAAGCGGATCCTGCCGCTGTCGGTCTGGTACTGCCCTAAAAGCGTCTTTATAAGCGAGGTCTTGCCGCAGCCGTTAGGACCGAGAATAAATATCTTTTCGCCTCTGTGGATCTCCATATTTACGTTTTTGAATATCCGGTGTTCGCCAAAGCTGAGACTAAGCCCGCTTGCTTCAAGCACGTCCTCTCCGCTCTGTTCCTTTATGCCAAGCCGGAAGGTCATGCTCTCCGGCGCGTTTTCCGGACGTTCAAGTGTCTTTTCAAGCCTGTCAATGACCTTCTGTTTGCTTTCGGCTGTTTTTATATTCTTTTCGCGGTTCCATCGGCGCTGCTGCTCAATGATCCCTTCAAGGCGGCTGATCTCCTTCATGGTGCTGTCGTATACACGCTGAGCAGAAAGCCGCCGCTCGTCACGCTGAGGAAGATAAGTGGAATAATTGCCCTTGTATGGCGTCATTTTGCGGTTTTCAAGCTCAAAAGTGCGGTTGGTGACCTTATCAAGAAAATACCGGTCATGTGAGATGACCATGAAAGCGCAGCGGGAATTTATAAGATACTCTTCAAGCCACTCAACGGAATGTGTGTCAAGATGATTGGTAGGCTCGTCCAGAAGCAGAAAATTTGCATCACACAGCAGAAGCTTTGCAAGCTGCAGCTTTGCCCGCTGTCCTCCGCTGAGCGAACGTATGGGGAGCTGCATCTGCCGGTCATCGAAGCCCAGACCAAGCAGCGCCGATCTCGCCCTTGCGCGGTAGGTAAGTCCATCTCTGCGGGTAAATTCATCGCTGAGGAAGGCTTGTCTTTCCACAAGCTGCTCGACATTGCCGAGTTTGGAGGCTATTTTTTCGTTCAGCACTTCAAGCTCGGCTTCGTATGACATCAGGTCGCTGAATACCGTAAGCACCTCGTTGTATGCGGGAACATCAAGATTTCGGCAGACGTGCTGTTCCATATAGCCTATGCGGGTGTTTTTATTTATGATGATCTCGCCGCCTGTCGGTTCAAGAGCGCCGGTCATCAGCTTGAAAAGGGTAGTTTTTCCGCAGCCGTTCACGCCGATAAGACCTATCCGGTCGCCGTTCTGCACCTCGAAAAACATATTGTCAAAGAGCTTCTGCTCTCCGAATTCCATTGAAAGTCCGTTGACTGTAATTATTGCCATTTTTTTCACCGTCACATGATCGTAGATAGTATTTATAATAGCATACATCGGAAAATATTTCAATGAAAAATGTATGTGAACACATGGCGTTTACAGTATTTTTATATGTTGCCTTACGGCAGAAGCTTGTTATTGCAGGCTTGTCAGCAGGGGACGCCCTCTTGCGCAGGGCGTCCCCTCTCAAAAAACAGTCCACCGGACTGTTTTTTGATTCACCCC